>JAGXLC010000156.1 GCA_018334875.1 Bacteroidales bacterium
TCCCCTTCTTGTTGTTTCTCCTTTGTATCTTCTTTTTCTCCGCTGTTCTCTTCTTTCTGCTCTTTATCCTTGTCTTTTCCGCTCCGTTGCTTTTCGCTTTCTTCGTGTATCTGCTTCACTTTTTTACCTTCCTTCAGTATCTTCTGTTTCTTTTCATCGTCGATTTCCCGCTTGCCCAACACCTTTTCAAGGTCGTCTGAAAATATGATCTCCTTATCAAGCAGCATTTCTGCCAGTTGATCCAATTGTTCCCGGTGGTTCTTCAGGATATCGTAAGCCCTTTGATAAGCTTTTTTCACATATTCCTGCACTTCCTGGTCGATAAGTTCTGCGGTCTTTTCACTGTAAGGTTTGGTGAATGTGAATTCTCTTTGTCCTGTTGAATCATAGAAACTCAGATTACCAACCTTCTCGCTCATTCCGAAATAAGCTACCATGGCGTATGCCTGCTTGGTAATTTTTTCAAGATCGTTCAGGGCCCCGGTTGATATTTTATTGAACATCAGTTCTTCCGCTGCTCTGCCACCGAGCGCCGCACTCATTTCGTCCATCAGTTGATCGGTAGTGGTGAGGTTTCGTTCTTCCGGCAGGTACCATGCCGAACCCAATGCTTTACCCCGGGGAACGATGGTTACCTTAACCAACGGGCTGGCATGTTTCAACAGCCAGCTCACAATGGCATGACCGCATTCATGATAGGCAATGGCTTTTTTCTCCGAGGCGGTGATCAGCTTATTCCTTCTTTCAAGTCCTGCAATGATCCGGTCAATGGCATCCAGAAAATCTTCTTTACCAACTTCCTTTTTCTCTTTTCTTGCAGCTATAAGTGCAGCTTCATTAGCAACATTGGCAATATCTGCACCTGAGAAACCGGGTGTTTGTTTGGCCAGAAATTCTACGTCAAGGTCTTTTTCTGTCTTAAGTGGTTTTATATGTACTTTAAAAATCTCTTTCCTTTCATTCAGGTCGGGCAGATCTACGTGTACCTGCCTGTCAAACCGGCCGGCCCTTAACAGTGCCTTGTCAAGCATATCGGCACGGTTGGTGGCCGCAACAATGATGATGCCAATGTTGTTGCTAAATCCGTCCATTTCAGCAAGCAACTGGTTAAGGGTGTTTTCTCTTTCATCATTGGCACCCATGCTGGGATTCTTGCCTCTTGCCCGTCCTATGGCGTCGATTTCATCAATAAATATAATACAGGGAGCCTTTTCCTTCGCCTGCTTGAAGAGGTCACGCACCCTGGAAGCTCCTACACCTACAAACATCTCAACAAAATCGGAGCCCGAAATGGAGAAAAACGGCACGCTTGCCTCTCCTGCTACAGCTTTTGCAAGAAGGGTTTTACCGGTACCCGGCGGGCCGACAAGCAGCACGCCTTTCGGGATCTTTCCTCCGAGTTCCGTATACTTCTGCGGATTCTTCAGAAATTCAACAACTTCTTTTACCTCTACTTTTGCTTCATCCAATCCGGCAACATCGTTGAAATCCACTTTAACATTCGATTCTTTGTCGAATAATACCGCTTTGGATTTACCCACATTGAATATGTTGCTTCCGCCGCCGCCACCACCGGCTCCTTTGGATATTCTTTTGAATATAAACAACCAGATGGCAACAAGGATGAAAATCGGTAATAACCAGGTAAGTACTTCTCCAAGGATATCTTTCCTGGTTTCATATTTCACCTGGATGTATTGACCTTCAGGAAGGCTTTCCTGAAAGTCACTTATTCTCTGGTCAAACATTTCCAGCGAACCAATGGTGAAATAGTAATGAGGCCCCTCTTTGGGCACGGAAAACATGCCATCATTGAAAAGTTCGTCATATTCCGGTTTGTTAAGGGCTTCATCCTTAAGATATACTTCGGCTTTTTCTTTGTTTATGACAACGATTCTTTCAACATCCTGGTTCTTAAGCATTGTACGCTGAAATTCCTGCCAGGTAGTTTCCTTAGGGCTTCCTCCAAGATTCATGAAGTTTAAGGAAATGAAAAATATGGCTATCAGCGCATATACCCAATAAATGTTAAATTTTGGATAAGGCTTCTTGTTGTTGTTGTCTTGATTATTTTGGTTTTGTTCCTGGTTCTGATCTTTCTTTTCTTCGGCCATTCCTGATTTACCTCCGTTATTGGTTTATTGTACGTCCTCATATTTATACATGGTAGCATCAGCCCATAAATCTTCCAGATTGTAAAAATCTCTGTATTCTTTCTGAAAAACATGAATGATGATGCTTGCATAATCAATGAGAACCCACGTAAGATTATCTAATCCTTCTTTATGATATGGCTTTTCATTCAGTTCTTTTTTTACTCTCTGTTCAATAGAATCTATAATTGCGTCAACATGTGTTGACGAAGTTCCATGACATATAACAAAATAATCACAGATTGAGTTTTCTATTTTGCCAATTTTTAAACTTACGATTTCTTTTCCTTTTTTATCTTGTATTCCCTTTATGATTTTATCCAGTAGTGCTTCCTTTGTAATTTCTTCTTCTTTAGAGATTTTCATTAAAATTTTTTTGCAAAATTAATTAAATTTTTATGATTCTTATTGTTCTGTTCAAAAGATGAATTTCTTACTGCCTTACCGGGCAAGTTTTGCCGAAAAAAGCAAGAATTTGACCGGTAAGGTACTAAAAACATGAGTTTTTAACCTTTCAGATATAAAATTGACCTTTTGTCTTTTCGTTGTATTTTTATAAACCATTTTCCATTCCTTTTATCTCAGGGAACTTGTGTGAATATTGCTTTGCTAAAAATTTTTTAATTCATGCAAATATTGTTCCCTCACAATAATAATGAAAAATTGTCGGAATTTATTTTGTGTAATGAAAATATTTACTTTTGTGTCGTTTCATCTATTGATGAATTATTATGAAAGCGAATATTATAGGAAAGAAATTAATCTCTTTGCTTACAGTAGACAGCACCAACGACTATGCCAGGGCGCTTCTCTCTGAAGAAGCCCCGGAAGAGGGCACAATCATCATTTCCGGGGAGCAAAGGAAAGGGAGAGGATACGGAAACAATACCTGGCACAGCAAACGGGGTAAAAATCTCCTGTTTAGTATTATATTGTACCCGGAATTTATTTCAGCCAATACGCAATTCTTAATTTCCAAGGCCATTAGCCTTGGGATTTGTGACTATTTGTGCAGTTATGTTTCAGATGTGAGAATCAAATGGCCAAATGATATTTATGTCGATGACAGAAAAATTGCAGGAATATTGATTGAAAATGACCTTGTGGGCTCATCGGTGAAAAACTCCATCGTAGGAATAGGAATCAATATGAACCAGGAAAAATTTCCTGAAGATATTCCCAATCCTGTTTCTCTGGGTCAGATGATTGAGAAAAAGCTGGTATTGAAAGAGGAATTAAAAAAACTGGCCGGTTGTCTTGAAAAACGGTATCAGATGTTGTTAAAGGGGATGATGGATAAAATTCAGAAAGATTACCACGCAAAGCTGTTCCGATTAAATGAGATGTCATGGTATCAGAACAGCGAAGAACAATTCAAGGCCAAGATCATTGGGGTTTCCGATTACGGCCAGCTTATCCTTGAGAATCAATCCGGCAAAACGTTGGAATATAATTTTAAGGAAGTAGAATTTGTATTATAAATCTCTCTTATTGTTGAAAAAGTCTGTCAATCTGTCAACCGCACTATTCAATCCTTTTTTTAGGTAACTTTGAACCATTTTGTTCATAAGTGAGTTCATATGGGCTTCTCCGGTCAATCTTATTCGGGTGTCTCCCTCCTCAACTTTTTTAAGTTGTATCCATATATTGAAGCTTACAGGGCTTTCTTTATAACTTCCCAGTTTGATAAGTTTGTAGGGTTCCTTTTCAACAATCCGCATTCCGGTTGCGCCGATTCCTGCAATGCTGAATCGGCAGCGATCTTCATCCGATTGCCAGTCTGTAATTTTATTGGCCGGAACCAGTGAATCCAGATTTCTGAAATCGGAAAGAAAGTTATAGATTTCGTCGTCGTTTCTGTAAATTTTTCCTATTTTACTGACTACTTTTGACATAATGCATTAGTTTTAATTATTCCCACTCAGAAGGATTTTTGCGCCAATTTTCCAGTTGCTCCCGCTCCTTTTTCTGCAAATACCCTTTGCGTATAGCTACCTCAATGAGGGTGTGATAACCACAGAGGGTTGCCAATGGACAATCACTTTCCTCGAAGTTCTTTTTTGCCAGTTCGAATTCATAAGAAAAAATGGCTCCCATTCCAAGTACGTTGGCTCCGCTGTTTCTTAATGCCTTTACAGCATTAAGGCTGCTGTTTCCTGTTGAGATCAGGTCTTCAATGACCACCACTTTTTGATCTTCTTCCAGATCACCTTCTACCATATTTTGCAAACCATGATTTTTAGGACTGGAGCGTACATATACAAAAGGCAAATTCAGGGCGTCGGCAGTCAGGGCTCCAATTGCTATGGCGCCGGTTGCTACGCCTGCAATGACATCGGGTATTCCATAATGATTTTTCACCAATTCTACAAAACCATTTTTTATGGAGTCCCTGATCGGGGGATAAGAAAGGGACTTTCTGTTATCACAGTAAATGGGAGATTTCCACCCGGAACTCCATCGAAAAGGATTTGCTGGATTGAATTTTATTGCGTTTATTTGTAATAGATTATTGGCTATTTTTTGTTCCAAATTTTCCATAGGGCAAATGTATAAAGTTTTTTTCGACAACCGAACGATTTATTTTATAGATCAGTTTGACGGCTATTATAAACAGTATAATGGACTTTTTATTAGGTATTTGAATGAAATTCAGCTTGCTTATGTGCTCGAGCTCTTCAGAAATGTTCAGGAGATAAGAAATGTATTCATTGCCTATCACGATGTGGATAAAGCTTTTCAGGATTTTCAATCGTTTTTCAGGTTGTTGGAAGCTGCCGGTGGCCTTGTATTCAATGAAAAGGGGCAGGTACTTGTCATCAAGAGACGTGGAAAATGGGATCTTCCTAAAGGAAAGAAGGAAGATGGAGAAGAACCCGAAATTTGCGCATTAAGAGAGGTGAAGGAGGAATGTGGAATTCATTCACTGGAAATAGATGATTTGTTACATACCACCTATCATTCTTATACACTCGATGGTGTATTGATACTGAAAAGAACATACTGGTATAAAATGAAGGGCAGGGAAGAAGAATCATTAATACCTCAGGCAAAGGAAGAAATTACCGAAGCAAAATGGATGAATCCTGAAGATCTGGATGTCGTTACTGAAAATACTTTTCTCTCCATTATTGACGTGCTGAAGGCAGGAAAGCTTCTTTGAAAGAGGCTAAGGCTGAGGCTAAGGCTAAGAGCAGAGAGGCGGGGGTTCTGGTTTAATATTGAACCTTAGCCTTTATATCTCTCAGCCTTTCTTTCAACAATGTAACAATTTGACAGTTTAACAACATTCAATCCCGCCTGTTGCGGGCAGGCCCGCCTGTCCCAGTCGGAGAGGCCGGCGGGCAGGCATTCATGCATTATAAAGCCCCATCTTTTTTCATGATCCGGTATATTTTTTCTTCAATTGATTCTGATGGGGCCGGTGCCGGTGATAATTTAAGTGTTCCCTCCGGATCAATAAAAAAATAGGCAGGGATATTCCTTACTTTGTATTGATGGAGTATATTCGTTTTATCTCCAAGATGGAGGAATGTCCACGGATAATCATGGTGTTCTGTAAGCTGTTTCATTTCCCGGAAACTTTCTTTACTTGAAATGATCACTATTTTAAAGTGTTTTTTGTGCTTTTTGTAAAGATTTTCCAGTATGTTGTAATGCCGGAGGCAACTATAATTCTTTGAATTACAGAATCCCAGGTAAATGTAATCCCCCCTGAGGTCATCAAGGCATACCTGATTGCTGTCCACATCATAAAGGCAAAATCCGGGAGCCTGATCCCCTGCTGACAGGGTTTTGGTTTTTTCTTTGATATTACCGGCAATGCGGAGGTTTTCCCTGTGACTGACCTGTTGTTCTGCTGAGTCAAGCATTTGTCTGACCGCTTTCCTGGAAAACATGTTGTCATAGTAAGCATCATAGAGACCTTTTAGCAGAACCAGCTCTTTCAGCCTGCTGTTATTTTTCAGTACGGAATCCTTACGGATCAGGGAATCAAGTCTGGAGTAGCTCTTTGTACGGTTGATGATATGTGGTACTTCATTTCCATGTTCAGAAAATAAATCTTTGAAATGGTCCTTATAAAATGTGGATATAAAATCCATATAGGCCGGGTTTTGATACAAAACCGTTTGATTGGCAAGCATTTGGCTTTTTACTTTATGAGCAGGATAACCCAGTGACAATTTCAGTTCACCCAGCGTATAATTTTTATAATCCTGAAAAAAACGGTTATCGGATTGAACGGCAGTATCCAGCAGGGTATATATCGAATCTTTGATTTTAGATAGATTTTTGACATTGTTCACATTTTTGTTGATTATTTCATCATAATAGCTGGAAAAACTGTTTATCTGGTAATTCAGCTCACTTTCCCCTGCATCTGCAATCCCGAGGTGAACAGGTATGCCTTTAAAGTAAGGGTTCAACCTCTGGGCCTGGCTTTTTTCCTCCTTATCAGGCAGGGATAGAGTATAGCTCTTCCCGGGTTCAGCATAAAAATAGCCTTTATATACGCCGAGATCCACAAATATTTTCCTTACCTGGTCCAGGTTAAACGTACAGTTAAACGATCCGTCCTTTTGGATCTGAAGGGTTGTCAGGTTAACGGTGTCTTTGGTGATATAATCGGAATAAGCGTAAAAGGTGATTTTATCCCCGGCATACTTAGGGGCCTGTCCATTCAGTTCAACTTCTCCGGCAGCAAGCGCGTTTGTGCCAAAGAAGAATAAAATAAGAGATATGCATTTTAGGATCAAGTAGTTATTTTGCGCGGTCATGGATATTCATTCCTTTTGGTAAAAACTTACTGGCATCGCCTCCATTTCTGATAATATCCCTGACGATGGTTGAGTTTACAGGTGTATGTTCAGGCATGGTCAGCAGGAAAACGGTTTCAATTCCTTCATACATGGCTTTATTAACTTGAGCTATGGCTCTTTCATATTCAAAATCTGCTGCTGTCCTCAATCCTCTCAGTAAATAATTTGCTCCTGTCCCCTTACAGTATTCAATGGTCAATCCTTCAAAATGATCCACCTTTACCCTTGGTTCATCGTGAAAAACACTGGCTATCCATCTTTTCCTGTCTTCCAGTGAAAAATATCCTTTCTTATTGACATTGTACCCTATGGAGATGATGATTTCATCGAAAAGGGAAAGGGCTCTTCTTACAATGGATTCGTGCCCTATGGTGAAGGGATCAAATGATCCGGGGAAGACCGCTTTTTTCATCTTGCTGAATTTTGATGTATTTAGTACCTTACCGGTCAAATTCTTGCTTTTTTTGGCAAAACTTGCCCGGTAAGGTACTGTGGCAAAATTTATGATGCAATTTTCAAAGATAAAAATAATTGAAAAAGATCATGACCTATATATAATATTATATTATGCCTCATAAATTTTGCTTGCTAATTTGGACAAGCCAAAACCAAACAGGATGCTTTCAAGGAATTTAATGTGTTTCCGTTTTGGCTTGTCCAAATTAGGGCAACAAACTTAAAACAATTGTTTGAAATAATAAGGGGCATTTAATAAACGTGAGCCATACCAGGTGAAATATTCCCCCTCAACCCTTTTTATTTGCATCTTGGGAAAACTTTGTTTGAAGGCTTTCACGTCATTTTCTTTGAAATTGTAAGGCTCAGAAGGCAGAAAGATGTAATCGGCCTTTCTCTGCCGGATATCTTTTTCACTGACGATCGGGTAAGGTTCCTTTTTGTCGGCAAATACGTTCTCTATACCAGATCTTTTTAACATATCATGCACAAAAGTCTCCCGGTTTACGGTATAAAACGGGTTTTTCCAGATCAGATATGCCGCCTTGACTACATTTTCGGGAATATGATTCAATGTATTGAACGCTTCCTCTATTTTTTTGGTCAGGGCGAGGGCTTTTTCATTTCTGTTGCATATCCATCCTATGGTATAAATCATTGAAAAGGCATCATGCAGGTTGTGCACATCGCTTACCCACACCGGGAATTGATTGGACAACTCCATAATCTCTCCTTTGGCATTTTCTTCCTTTGAGGCCAGAACAAGGTCGGGTTCGATTTTTTCGATTTTATGGAAGTTTAATCCCATTACACCTCCAAGCACAGGCACTTTATTCACTTTTTCTTTGGGATGGATACAGAAACGGGTTCTTCCCTTAAGGTGCTCTTCCAGGTCCAGATCAAACAGCAACTCTGTAATGGAAGGCACCAGAGAGATGATCCGCCGGGGATCCTCCGGGATGTCAATGGTGCGATGGATCTGATCAGTAACTTGCATAATTGCCAACGAAATTAGTCACAAAAATATAAAATTGAAATAGATTATTGATGCTTTCCATGTGTTGGCAAGAAATGATTGGGTGCTTTCCCGTTTTTCATATATCTGCTTGTATATTTGGCACAGGGACAATGATATACCGGATATCAAATTGTATATCTCCGATATGAACAGATATATCCGGGATATGAGATTTTTAAATAATAGCGGGGGATTGGGAGGGTAAAATTTTCTGATTTTTTTGCTTCATTCAAATATTATGAATTTTCATTGTTTTCGAAAAACAATCCTGAACCTATAATATACAGTTTTTGTGAAATATAGTAGGGACGCACAGTCGTGCGTCCCTACAAATCATGTTTTTTAACAGACCATGCGTCTCTACACAGCCCGTATCTCTAACCCGAATTATTCACAAATAATTCTGACGCTATTGAAAAACCTGGCTTTTTGCTTCAATAAATTTCGCAAAAAGCGGGTTTTTCTAATGCGGGGTTGCCTTGCTCCGCTGAAGCTTCGCGAAGGCGAGCCTTGCTCCGCACGCTGTCGCTGAAGCTTTAGCGTAGGCGCCCGAAGCTTCGCGAAGGCGAGCCTGCATCCATCCCGCAAACCATCCCGCATTCAAAAACTTTCCCGCTTACCAGCGGGTTTCGTTTTTGAATAATGCAGGCTAAATTAATCCTTTGCAGCCTTTTGTACGGCCTCTGCCAGTTTTCGGCTTGATTTTGCCACGCTGATCTTATCAATCAGTTCTTTGGATTCTGTATCAAAGAAAAATACAACGCCGGTTTCGTTGTAAGATTTCATTTTTTCATACAGGCCATAT
>JAGXLC010000157.1:0-5108 GCA_018334875.1 Bacteroidales bacterium
GTGGGACTTAGTTTACTTATATTTCCCGGGATAAGAGACATAATACTAACCCCGGCAGTAGATGTACTAATGGAAACAACTAATTATTCATCGGCAATAATCGGAATGTAATATGAAGTACTTAGCATTATTTATCATATCGTTGATATTCTGGCTTTTGATTACTTTCAGCCTGACGCTTGCAAACATTATCACAGGAGTTATAGCTGCGCTCATTACCAGTTACCTGTTTGGGAGGTATTTTGTCACCGATGTAAGGAAGTTTCTGCAGCCCAGAAGATACGCATGGCTCATCCTTTACATCTTCATTTTCCTCTGGGAATGCATAAAAGCCAATTTTGATGTTGCCTACAGGGTATTGCATCCGGCAATGCCCATAAAACCAGGAATAGTGAGGGTTCAACTGAAAATCAAAACCGATATTGCCAAAACCATGCTGGCCAATTCGATTACCATGACACCCGGCACCATTGCCGTGGATGTAAAAGACGACATCATGTACGTGCACTGGATCTACGTCAGTTCGGAAGATCCCGAAGTATATACACATAAAGTTTCCGGAAGATTTGAAGATTATATACAAAAAATATTTGAATGATGGATTTACTTCACATACTCTTGTACATACAAATTGGCCTTAGTGTCTTCTGTCTTTACAGAATCATCAGAGGCCCGTCAATAGCCGACAGAATGGTTGGTATCGATATATTTGGAATTCTGGTCGTGGGTATTTGTGCCATCCTGGCCGTGATTACCGACCGAACGTTTCTTATTGACATCGGTATCGCCTGGGTGATATTGAGCTTTATTGGTACACTCACCCTGGCAAAATATATTAGTGGTAAAAAATTAAACGAATGATATGGCAAGCACAATTCTTATAGCAATCGGAGTATTATTCAATTTGTTCGGATGCATCGGCTTAATCCGGCTTCCGGATGTTTACAACAGGCTGCAGTCGGCAACAAAAACCGTAACCCTGGGTACATGGAGTATCCTGATCGGTGTGCTGGTTAAATACGGATTTGTAGAGATCGGTGTCAAAGCACTGATCACCATTCCAATCCTGTTTTTCGTATCTACCGTTGCAGCCCACGCACTGGTCAGAGGTTCCTATATCTTTGGAGTCCCATTAGGCAAGAAGAGTGTTAAGGATGATTATAAGGAGGAGAATGATTGAATGTGAAAATGCTAAGTCAAAAAATGCTGGTTTGACAAAGAGTTTGATGGTTTGACAGGAGTTTGATGAAGAAACAGCTTACTATATTGCAGGATGAAAAAATGAATAGATAATAACAGAACATATATGAATCAATTGTCATTTGTTGTCATTCATGGTCATTCTATTGTCATTCGGTTGTATTCGTAGTTTTAAAAAGGTTAAAAAAATTTTAATAATCAGTAGGTATGCAAAAAGATGAATAATGGAACACATTGAATATAAGAATAATAGAATAGGAGAAAATGATAGAATGCTACAACAATAGAAGAAAATAATGCTTAACTCTGGGTCCTGAGCTCTGGGCTACAGGCTTTAATCATTTAATCAATATAATAAACATATACCTATGAGATATCCCAAAATAAGAGAATTAGGAGAAGCCGTTGTATCACTGGTTTCGCCGGCCTATACAACCAAATATCCGAAAAAGGAACACGTGCCGTTTGAAAATTTCAGAGGCAAGCCCGTGGTGGATGATGATAATTGCGTGGGATGTGAAACCTGTGCGAATGTATGTCCTCCTATGGCCATTACTTTTGAAGATGACAGGGAAAAAGGCATCCGGACGATCAGAAGGGACTATGGAAAGTGCATCTTTTGCGGTCAGTGCGAAGAGCACTGTATTACCCAAAAGGGGGTGAAGCTTTCGGACAAAATATTTGATATGTCGTCATTCGACAGAAATGACAATGTGGAGTATCAGGAGAAAGAACTGCTGATATGCAAAAATTGCGGGGCCATAATCACCACCAAAGAACATTACATGTTCATGCATAAAAAACTCGGGCCAAAAGCTTATTCGAACATCATGAACCTGAACATGCTCAATGAAAAATTACGGCTGGCCTCCGAAGATAATACAGAGGTAGCGCTCAGCGAAGACCTCAGACGACGGGATGCCTTCAACATCCTGTGCCCAAACTGCCTAAGAGAATTGCAACTAAAAACTCACGGTAGATGAACCGATGGACCCCCTGGAAATCCTTAAAGACAATAAAACCCTTTTCATTGGTATTGGCAACGTTTTGAAAAGTGACGACGGAGTAGGTGTTTACATCAGCAACAACATAAAAACCCGCAAAAAAATCTCATCCCTCAACGTAGAGGTAAGCATAGAAAATTATATTGGTAAAATCAACAAGCTGAACAGCGATTTGCTGGTATTGCTGGATTGTATGGATTTTCAACAACCTCCGGGATACTGGGATTTAATACCTGTTGCCGGATTAACCGGGCATACTACCAATACGCACAACATCTCACTGGACAAAATTTCTGAACTTTTTGATGCACCGACCTATATATTGGGCATTCAGCCCCAAAATATACATTTCGGGGAACATTTAAGTCCTGAAGTAAAAATAGCGGCTAATAACATCATTGAACGGATCAATCAACTACATTGAAAAACTTGTTGAAATTCCAGAAAAAAATCTGTATATTTAAAAAAAATGGAGGTTATTATGTCCTATGATTATTATTGTCCAATGTGTAAAGGTCAATTGCGGGTTGAAAACAACCTGGTATTTACAGCCAAGTCAAAGGAAACCAATCAGAAAGGCCTGATTTTTTTAAGTCCTGAACTGGGGAATTATAACACAACCAAACATCCCGGTTTTGACCTACAGGAAGGAGAAAAATGCGTTTTCTATTGTCCCATTTGTCATGCGACCCTAAACAAAGAAAAAACCAATAACCTGGTAAAAATCTTTATGAAAGATGAGAAGGATCATGAATACGAAATCTTTTTCTCGGGTATCGCAGGAGAGAAATGCACCTACAAACTGAGAGACAAAAAGATGGAAGGCATGGGTCCGGATGTGGAACGGTACAAAAAATATTTCGACGTTCCGGAAGAAGATCAAAAGTATTTGTAGATCGCCTGGCCAAATGTTGAACGTAATCTCAACCAAGGTGGCCAAAGAAATATGGTGTAAGCTAATTGTGGAATTAGAGCTCCCAATAAAAGTACACATTAAATCGTCTTAAATACAATCTATATGGCAGAACTTAAATTGTGGCAAAAGATTTATTCACTTTGTGATGAGTTTTTTTCACTAAAACCCTGGAACATTTTATATGAAGATGATCTATTCGCAGTTAAGAGTCCTGAAAGCGGAAATGAGTATTTTATAAGTATCATGGGAAGTAATGAAGAGGTATATGCAATGTCTGCCTATGAAGGCGCTGAAGCCCTTTACCAGTTTTGGGATTTACATAATGGTGAAATTGAACTTCCCCCTGAAACCATTATGTTGATTCCCCATATGATGGTATCTCTTGATAACCGTGAGAATATACCCCAAAAACAACGGTCAGTCATCAAACAACTGGGACTAAAATACCGGGGGAAACAGGCATGGCCGAATATAGAAAGAATAATCCCGGCCTACCTGCCTGATATACCGGATGATTCACACCTGTATGATCTTGTTTATATCCTGGAGCAAAGCATCCAGGTAATCAAGCGGGCATCAAAAAGTGTGGCTTTTATTTACAATGAGGAGCGCCATGAGGACGAATATCTTTTCCGTGAAGCAAACTCGGATAACGGTCAATGGGTTTGGAAGGATGTATATAAAAGGGTAACTGTTCCGACCAGGGAAAAGAAGATTAATTATAGTAATGACAAACTGGCCTCTTTTAAAAAATTACCCGTGGGAAATCATGAACTGGAAATGGATTTGGTAATGATCCCTGCACCCACGAAAGAAAAAGGCGGAGCTCCCTATTTTCCTTTTATTTTTATTATTGTGGATCCTAATAGGGGTATGATCATTGACTTTGAGATACTGTCACCCGAACCAGACTTTGATTCTATGCTGAACAGGCTCCCGGACACCATTCTCGGGAAAATAATCAAAACGGGCAAACGTCCCGGGGAGATCAGTTATAAATCTCCTTATATTGAAGGGATCATGGAATGGATCGAAAAAGAAACAGGCCAGAAAATGGAACAAAGAGTGGATCTACCAGCGCTCGATGAGGCTGTGGAATATTTGATTGACAGCATGAATAAATAAAATCAGCTATAACCCATTATCGATTTCTAACTGGAATCATTCAGTTATATTGGATGATTTTTCAATATTATTTCTTAAATTATCAGGTTGGATTTTCAACTCTTCAGAAGGGTTTAACCTGATAATTCCATAGCCATGAAAACACAAATTTTATTTCCAGGTATAATGCTTTTCTTATTATTGGGTTCTTTCTGTGCAACAAACAAAGAAAAGGCAGAGAAAACAGAGAGAGCCTCTCCCGCTTTTAAAGAAACTGGGGAACAGGAAATCACGTTAATTTCTGTTTATGACAATTACCAGGCGAATCCCGAAATGCAAACCGCCTGGGGATTTGGCAGTGTTATACAAACTCCGGATGAAAACATATTGTTTGATACGGGAGGTAATGTGGATATTCTGCTTTCCAATATGAAAAAAATGGACATTGCCCCGGAATTAATTGATAAAGTATTCATTTCTCATATCCACGGGGATCATCTGGGTGGCCTGGAAGGTTTCCTCGACAAGAACAAGGATGTTACCGTTTTCATACCGGCTTCTTTTCCCAATTCGGTAAGCAATATGATAACCAATAAAGGCGCCCTGGTCAAAGAATTATCAGATCCGGGAAAGATTACCGATTTTGCCTGGTCCACCGGAGAACTTTCCGGCCCACCCACAGAACATGGATTGATGATCCATTCCAAAAAAGGACTGATCGTAATGACAGGCTGCGCCCATCCGGGAATTGTGAAGATTGTCAGGAGAGCCAAAGAGCTGACCGGAAAAGAAAGTGTATACCTGGTCGTTGGAGGTTTCCATCGTCCACCGCGATCGACTGTAAAAGAATTCAGGGAACTTGGAGTCGAAAAGGTAGCACCCAC
>JAGXLC010000157.1:5419-9241 GCA_018334875.1 Bacteroidales bacterium
TGTTTGACAGGAGTTTGACAAAGAATTTGAGGGTTTGAGGGGTCTGTCTTTCAAAGCCAGACAATTTTTGAAATTTGTATATTGTTATTTGGTGCTTAATTTGCGCCTTGTCTGTAATTTAGACAAAAAATTTCATGCTGCACGATGTTAAAAAATGGATCAATGAGGACGGCGAGCCTTATTTAAGGAGCATCGGTTTAAAAAAGAACCAGACAATGCTCGATTTCGGCTGCGGTGAAGGGCATTATACCATCCCAGCTGCTAAAGTGGTAGGAGAACAAGGCAAAGTATATGCCGTGGATAAAAGCCGGTTTACACTTGATGAACTGATAGATGAAGCAAAATCCCTGGGTTTGCACAACATTTTTCCCGTTGTGGATCATTCGGAGGAGTTAGATATTGACCTGGAGGAAGAAAGCGTGGATTTCATGCTTTTTTATGATGTGCTTCATTTTATGGAAGCTGAAAAAAGGAGGAAAGTTTATGAAAATGCCTGTAAATTGTTAAAATCCGATGGCATCCTTTCAGTTTATCCCAAACATACTGAATCCAACATGCCCATGATTCATCTGGCCAATGTCAACCTGGACGAACTTACCAGGGAAATAGAAAGCACATGCTTTTCTATTGATAAAAAAGAACTGAAGCACCTTTTTCATGATGATTACTATGATGAGGGATATGTTTTAAACTTCACCAAGAATACTTATTAACTTAATTGAGACCAATTTGGGGAAGTCTGGAGAAAAGATAAATCATAATTTATTGCAAAATGAGAATATTCTCATTATATTTGCAATATAAAGGTGAGTTCATTTTAAAAGTATTAAATAAAAAAGGCTTCTATTATGGAAAAATATTTGGTCGCATCCTCCGGGGATCAGTTGGATTCAAAAATATCCGGGAGATTCGGACATGCAAAATTTTTTATTGTCATCAACCCCCAAACAATGGATTATGAGGCTCATCCGGGTGTTGATCCGGACCAGGAAAAGCCGGATATTGGAAATTTTATGAAACAGGGTATCAGTAAAGTACTTGTCGGCAACATAGGGCCTTCAGCTTTTAATGAGGCTACGGGATACGGATTAAAAGTGTACCTCTGTCGCAAAATGACTGTAAATGAATCCATTAGCAAGGTTTATAACGATGAGATTTCGCCGATGCAGGAGCCCACGATCAAAGAAAGCCTGCACTCCCCCCGTAAGGCAGATGGCAATGCCAGCGGACGAGGCACAGGACGCGGAATGGATCTGGGAAGAAGCACAGGCAAAGGACACGGAAAAGGAAGAAACGGTGACAAAGGCCGGAGCCGGGGTTGATAACAAATCCAAACGCCTTATTTTATGGAGAATAAACTGACATTTACCATTGCAGTAGACCATTTGGATACCATCAAGCCAAGACATTTCGGGGATGCCGATAAATTTTTAATCTATGAATATGATAACCGGGAAGATTTAAAAACATTCATATGGCCAACAAAACAAGACTTTACCCAGAATCAAGGGTCGAACTGACTCCATTTGGTTTAAAACATTATGACAGATTACTGGATCTGGTCAGTTTTGGCTTTTATAAACCACTAATAAAACGCGCCATAAGATCACTGAACATTCAACCGGAAGACAAAATAATTGATTTTGGTTGTGGTACGGGGCGTAATGCCTGCTATATGGCAAAATACCTATCACCAGAGGGTAAAATTATTGGGATTGACATATCGGAGATTATGGGAGAACATTTCAAAAAGAAATGTAAAATATGGATAAAACCAAAGAAGAGAATAGGTTAATTGCCGTCCCTACAAATGATGGCGTCGATATTTTCAGTAAAATGCTGGGAATGGCAAAATATATGTACATTTACAAGATAGAAGACGGAACATTCCGGCTTATTGAAAAAAGAGACAATCCTTACGAGAAGACCAAGCAACGTCAAAAAACCCTGGATGTTTATGAAATTATCAAAGATTGCGACACCATTGTATCTGAAAAAATTGGTAAAAAGGGTGTAAAACGACTTGAGGAAAGGGGAATGAAGCTTATTTTCAGAAGCGGAAAGATGGAAGAGGCCCTGGCTGATGTCGTCAATAAAGATCTCTAGTAATTGTTTAATATCAGGGAAGAATGACAATATTAGTTAAATTTACAATCTAACAACGTATATCTTCATGAGCGAAGCGAGTAATTTAACAGTGTAACATTAACAAAAAATTAGCTTATGAAAATCTGCAGCATAAATCAAATGAGAGATCTGGACCGAAGGGCTATGGAAGAATACGGCATCGTCCAGGAGCTTTTGATGGAAAATGCCGGTCAGGCAGCTTATTTTACCATCCTGAAAGAATTTGGGATTGAGAGGAAACACTTTGTTGTTTTTTGTGGAAGTGGTAATAACGGTGGCGATGGGCTGGTTGTGGCCAGAAAGCTCCATTCCAACGGTGCTGAAGTCACAGTGATTATGCTGGGCGACCGGTCAAAATTCAAAGGGGCCGCCAAACAAAATCTGGATATAGCGGAAAAACTTCAGATCAGGATAATTGAGTGGAAAGATGCTTCCGAGGCGAAAAGATCGGTCCAAAATGCCGATGCATTAATAGATGCCATTTTCGGAACCGGCATTGACCGGGAGGTGGAAGGAAAATACAGGGACGCCATAGAGTTGATCAATTCGGCTAAGAAAACTGTATTCAGCATTGACATCCCCTCAGGCGTGAACGGAGATACCGGACAGGTTATGGGCACGGCAGTAAATGCCGATCATACAACCACATTCGGTCTCCCAAAAGCAGGAAACCTGCTTTATCCCGGTTTTGAAAGAGGAGGAAAACTATATGTTACGCACATTTCTTTCCCTCCTGACCTTTATGATTCTGAGGAGATTAAAATGGCTACTAATGATCCGGAACCCCTTCCACCAAGGGGAAGAGACACCCATAAAGGGGACTATGGCAAGGTACTGTTCATTGCCGGCTCTTCCAATTACCTGGGTGCTCCATATTTTTCTGCATTTTCATTTCTTAAAGCCGGAGGCGGACTTTCTTTTCTGGCTACACCTGAGAGTATTTCGGAATTTATTGGAAACAAAGGTAGTGAGATCATTTTTGTACCGCAGAAAGGCACCGAATCCGGCAGCATCAGCAAAGGAAACAAGGAACAGCTCCTGGAATTCGCTGAAACAACTGACATGGTGGTGATCGGTCCGGGCTTATCCCTGAATGAAGAAACACAGCAACTGGTAAGGGAACTGGTGTCTGAAATCAAAAAGCCTGTTCTTATTGATGGAGATGGTATCACTGCTGTAGCGCAGGATACCGAATGCATCAAAAAACGCCAGGCTCCTACCCTGTTAACGCCGCATCCGGGTGAAATGGCAAGGCTAACCAAGAATAGCATCAGCGCCATCCTGAAAAACAAAATTTATGTGGTGCAAAATACTGCTCAGGAGCTCAATGCAACAATAGTTTTAAAAGGAGCCCATTCACTGATCGGTTATCCCGATAAGAGGGTTTTCATTAACCTCAGCGGTAACCCGGGTATGGCTACAGCCGGCAGCGGCGACGTGCTCACCGGAACCATAGCTGCTATGGCAGGTTTTGGATTTTCCCTTGATAATGCTGCCCGTATGGGCGTTTTCATGCACGGTTTTGCCGGTGATCTTGCAGCCAGGGAAACAGGGGAAGACGGCCTGGTGGCAGACGATATCATGAACAAACTGCCCGCATCCATGAAGGCTTTCCGGGAGGAATATGAGGATATTACCAAAGATCATTATCACAAAATCTATCGCATTTAAACCGAATTATTTTAAGAATAATTC
>JAGXLC010000158.1 GCA_018334875.1 Bacteroidales bacterium
TTATCCATATTCAGCACATTCGCGGCACTCCCTTTATTTACAGATATTTCCAGCAAGCCTTTTGATCCGAAAATGGCCAGGGCTTCGCCTTCCCTTACTTCATTATAGGACTCTTGGATACCTGCAAGGGTTTCCCGGGAAAGGTGAATGGCCGGCGAATTATAGGATACAGAAAGCTTATCAACCATACGCTGTTCAATATCGGTTATCAGATTGCCAAACCGATCAATATGGATGACGTGACCGGTAATCTCATTTGCCTTCACCTGGGGCCGCGGCAAAGAAAGGGTTTTCATTTCATCAGATGCCTCTCCCAGCCTGCCGGGATGGACTCCTTTGCTCAGATAGGCGGCAACCGGGGCAAAAATATCCCTCCCATGAAAGGTATTGCTGATCTCCGGCAAAAAATAATCCGAATTGCTGATGTTCCATATCTCTTCAGGCTCTTGTAGGCGAACAAGTTTCGTCATTACTCCGTTATCCGGGAAAAGAAAATAATGTCCTGCCAGTTTGAGCAGTTTAACCGGCCGGCTTCCCCCTACACCGGGATCTACAACGATAACGTGTATGCTTCCCTCAGGAAAATAATTAAAGGAATAATAAATCATATATGCGGCCCACTCCAAATCCTGCGGGGGAATATAATGTGTCAGGTCAATTACCGGTATGTCGGGATTGATCGAATGGATCACTCCTTTCATCAATCCCACATATTCATCCTGCAATCCAAAATCTGTAGTTAACGTTATGAGGCGATGGGTATCGGTTTTCATCACAGCATTAGTCCCTTACTTTTTATTTTCTTGCAGTTTTTGGCAGAAAATGAAATTCTAATATCTAATTTCGAAATTCTAAACAATGTCAAATGACCAAACAAAAAAATTTCAAAACAATCCAATATGCAAAGAGCACTCATGAAAATCTTCTATTTTCATATAGGTAATATGACACTCCGACTAATAATAAATAAGAACTTGTTTAAAATTACTAATCAGCTTTTTTGCTAAAGGTCTCTTTATACATATATCTTCTTATCCTTTGGCTGACCCACAGGCATAACAGCCAACGGGTACCATTTTTCCAATCCAAAGATTTTCTGAACAGCGTCATCATCAAAAGCACCGACAATAACTGTTCCCATGCCCTGCTCAACAGCTTCCAGGGAAATGTTCTGAGTAACCGAGCCGGCCTCCATGTAAACATACCTTTCACCACGGGAAGCATACCGTTCCTTTGTTCTTTCAAATTCAGCAGCAATAAGAAGATTCGCCCCCGCATTCTGTATGAAATCCTGATTAAAGCAGGCTTTAACAAGCTCTTCCGTTACATCCTTCTCATTGATCTGCTTAAGAGCATGTTCTTTGGGGATGTATTGGTAAATGCCCTGATCCAGTCCGTCCACTCCTTCTTTTCTTACAGCAACGAAAATTTCCAGCGGGAAAGTGGCCCCTGCAGAGGGTGCGGTTCGGCGCATAGTGAAACTTTGACTGACGACCCCCTGTGCTGCCCAAAGCATATTAGCCAGTTGCTGCAAGGTAACGGACTTCCGCTCATAATTCCTGCAGGAGATTCTCTTCTGCAGTGCATGACCGATATTTACCCTATCGCCTATCTTTCTTGCCGGTAATTTGATCTTATCCATAATGTAGGTCTTTTTAAAATTAGCATGCGTTAATCTGATATATTTGAGTCTAGTCTAAAAAGGCTCTCGCAGCTGTTTTTAGCTAATTGTACAGAACTATCTATTGAATTTCAAACATCTACTAAAGCCGCTTAGAGCCTTATCAGCTAATATCTGGCTTTTTATACCGGACTAATATTTTAAACAACGGACACTTCTTTTTCAATAACGATAAAAATAATAAAGTTTATCTATGTGTACAAAAGTCATTATAACCCGAATTATTCTAGAATAATTAATTCTTTTTCAAGTTCATTAAAGTTCTGTAATACAATATAATATACCCGCATAACTTGAGCAATTCAGATCAATCCCCATTGAACCCGCATATTAATCATTTTCTTGTAGCAAAACTCAGTGGATGCGGGTTTCTGACGCTATTGAAAAACCTGGCTTTTTGCTTCAATAAATTTCGCAAAAAAGCCGGTTTTTCTAATGCGGGGTTGCCTGCATCCCTCCCGCAAATCATCCCACATTCAAAAACTTTCCCGCTTACCAGCGGGATTCGTTTTTGAATTATGCAGGATAAAATGGTTCACCATAAAGGATGGAGTGCATCCATACACGTTTCATAAAAACTATCGTTATTCAGGTTGATTTTTATTAATTTAGTAGTACGGGTAGGAGTTATTAAAGCCTGAATATAAAACCAATAACTGTATCGGAATGATTGACAAAGGCACCACTGAACGAATAATTGAAACCGCTGAAATTACGGATGTTATACAGGATTTTGTTAACCTGAAGAAACGGGGAACCAATTACCTGGGATTGTGTCCGTTCCATAACGAAAAAACACCTTCCTTTACTGTATCTCCATCAAAAGGGATATTTAAATGCTTTGGCTGCGGAAAAGGGGGCAATGCGATCAACTTTATCATGGAGCATGAGGGGCTGAGCTATCCGGAAGCCCTGCGATTCCTTGCAAACAAATACAATATCGAAATAGAAGAAAAAGAGCTGTCCGCAGAAGAGATTGAACAAAAAAACATCAAAGACAGCCTGCAGATTGTAACCAATTTTGCCGCAAAACATTTTCATGACAATCTGAAAAACCATCAGGAAGGCCGGTCAGTAGGACTCAGCTACCTGAAAGAAAGAAGCATCCGGGAGGACATGATCGATAAATTTGACCTGGGCTACAGCCTGGACCAATGGGAAAGCTTTACACAGGCTGCGCTCAAGAAAGGGTTCAAACAGGATTACCTGGAAAAAACAGGACTTACCATCGTAAAGGAAGATAAACGTTATGACCGCTTCAGGGGCCGTATCATGTTCCCGATACACAGCCTTTCCGGGAATGTGATCGGATTCGGCGGGAGGACCATGAAAAAGGACGAAAAAACAGCCAAATACATCAACTCACCTGAATCGGAGATATACCACAAAAGCAATATCCTTTACGGCATCTATCATGCCAAAAAAGCCATCACCAAAAATGAAAAATGCTATATGGTGGAGGGATATACCGATGTGATTGCCCTGCATCAGAAAGGCATTGAAAATGTGGTGGCCTCCTCCGGTACTTCTCTGACGGAAAACCAGATAAGACTCGTAAAACGGTTCACGCCCAACATCACCATTATTTTCGACGGCGACCCGGCAGGCATAAAAGCATCATTAAGAGGGATCGACCTCATTCTTGAGCAGGGGATGAATGTAAAGGTACTGCTTCTCCCCGAGGGCGAAGATCCCGACTCGTTTTCCCAAAAACATAGTGCCTCGGACCTGGTTCAATATATTGAAGAGAATGAAGAAGATTTCATCCAATTTAAAACGCGTTTGCTTTCGGAAGAAGCTCAAAACGATCCGGTAAAAAGGGCCAATCTGATCAATGATGTTGTCCGCTCCATATCCATGATACCCGACGGAATCATGCGGACGGTGTACATAAAAAACTGCAGCAGCATTCTGGAAATTGACGAGAAGGTACTTTATGAGGAGACCAACAAAATCCGCAACAAAAGGGCCCGCCAGAAACACAAAAGAGAACAGGCCGGACGTGACAAAGAAGAAAAAAACAACCAAAACCTTACATCGGTGCCGGCCTTTATTGAAGAAGTCTATTCCGAAATCCAGGAGAAGGAGATCATCCGGTTGTTGCTGCAATACGGTGAGGAAGAGCTATACACCTATAAGGAAGATAAATACAGCGATACCAAAACGCTTACAGTAGCACAGTATATCATCAAAGAGATACTGAACGACGAGCTGGAATTCAAAAACCTGATCTACAAACAAATTTTTGAAGAGTACCTGGAGATATTGAATAGAGGAGCCCATCCGGAGAAAAGCCATTTCATATACCACAGCGACGAACAGATCAGTAAGCTTGCCGCTGATCTTCTGAGCCCGGCCTACGAACTGAGTGAATTTTTCAAAAAGAAAAGCGGGGTGTACGTGGAAACAGAAGATATGAAGCTTAAAATGCTGGTTCCGGAGGCCATCATTGCGTATAAGCGAAAAATCCTGGAGAAGGCCCAGAAAGATAAGGGAAAAGAACTACAACAGGCCCAACAAGAAGGACAGGATCAGGAAAAGATCGGGGAACTTCAACAGGAATACCAAACCATTGCCCAGGCCATCAATTCAATTTCCAAAGACCGGGGTTGGGTGGTGTTTCGGTAATACCTAGACCAGATAAACGGGAACTTAGCGTAGCGATATCACAGCCTGTCCCGTCTGACGGGAAATGTAGTGGGTAAACTCTAATTTCTAATTTCGAAATTACTCATCTAATAATTATTTTTAAAGGTATTCGTGAGGTTTGTTTGTCGCTACGCTCCAAACAAACGTTCTAAACAATATCAAATGACCAAACAAAGAAATTTCAAAACAAACCAATATGCAAAGAACACTCATGAAAATCTTCGGTTCTATTTTAACTAAGTTTGAACAAGATGTTTTGATCTCCGTTAGCTGCCGGATTGGATATTAGTATTTGTTTAGGATTTACCTGCCCGCTGGAAGGCGGGGAATTTAGAGTTTAAAATTTAGGGTTTAGAGTTTAGAATTTAGAATTTAGAATTTAGAGTTTAGAATTTAGAATTTAGAGTTTAGAGTTTAGAGTTTAGAATTTAGAATTTAGAATTTGAATATTAGAATTTCATCTTCTGCCAAAAAAAAGAGCGAAAATATAAAGTAAGGTACTACATTTATTCCCTCGTTTTCACATTTTTCATGATCATCACGGGCATCTGTTTCTCCATTCTCCTTAGTCTTTCCGTAACATTCCCCAGCAGGCTGGTTACGACCGATGTTTTCCCTTTTGCCCCTACCACCAATAGATCAACTTTCTGATCCTCGGCTTCATCGTACAGTTTCTCGGCCTGGCTCTTGAATTCTTCATTAACCCTTAATCTCAATTCCACATCATCCGGTGTCAGATCAAACTTCTTCAGAAACTTCCTGAATCGCTTACGGATCTTTTTCTCCATCACGCCTTTTGTTCGAATGGTTGTGGCAGGAAAATAACTCTTGTGGGTATCATACAGATAATGGCAGATGATTGGAGCATCTGCAGCTCTGGAAATATCCAGGCAACGCCTGAAAGCCTTTTCCGAAACCTTTGAGAGATCTACCGCACATAATATCTTATTCAGAGACAACTCAGGGTCCTCGGGGATAAACATCAGATCGGTCAATGCCTCTGCAGCGATCTTGTGCCCGTAATGCCCGGAGCGATCCTCACCATATTTCTGACCGATAAGGGCAAGATCGACCTCCTCCTTGCGGGTAAAATCAATAATTACGTTGGCAGCATCCTCATTCTCAATCCTCGTGATCACATCGGTATTGATATTTCTTTTAAAATGACTGGAGACCACACTGTTGATTTCCGACTTTATTTTTGTGCTCAGGTCGCTTTCCAGATCCGGAAATTTTTTACTCGACTTATCGGGCAGGTCATAAGCCTGAATGGCATGGAAAAAGATGACCTTCTTCAGCTCCAGTGCCTGGCTCAGATAGGAGGCATACCTGATCAGAGACCGGTCAATTTCCGTCAGATCAAGACAGACAAGCATGGTATTTAAATTCTTTATGGTATGCATAGGTTATGATTGTTTTTCATCCGTTTCATCGGTTTTGTCCGACCCATTATCTTGTTTTTTCCCAATCAGCTTCTGAACAAGTTCTTTGTAAGATTCGCGCTCCCTGGCTTTCCTGTGCAGTTCTTCTTTTTCATATTCTTTATTCAATCCTTTGCGCAAGCTTACAGCCATAATGATCAAAATTATGGCAAATGGCAATCCCGTGGTTATGGCAGCCGTCTGCAATGCTTTCAAACCCCCTCCGATTAACAATATGGCAGCTACGGCACCTTCCATGGAAGCCCAAAATACCCGCTGGGTAACAGGCGACTTTAATTTACCTCCTGAAGTAAATGCATCAACCACCAGAGAACCGGAATCGGAAGAAGTTACAAAAAAGCTGATCACCAAAACAATCGCGGCAAAGTTGGTTACTTCCGCCAGCGGGAAATTTTCAAAAAGGTTATATATGGAGGTGGCTACATTCTCTTGTACTGCTGAGATGATATCCGCCGTTCCATTCAGTTCAAGGAACAGGGCAGAACCACCAAAAGCCGTTATCCACAGAAAAGTCAGCAATGTAGGTACAATCAGTACACTCAGTACATATTCCTGAACGGTTCTCCCCCGGGATATCCGGGCAATAAACATCCCCACAAACGGCGACCAGGATATCCACCACGACCAGTAGAAGATGGTCCAGTCATTTTGCCATTGGGTTTGCTCGTAACTCTCCGTCCAGAAGCTCTTGTCGAAAAAACCTGAGAGATAATTGCCCAGATTCTGTGCATAGGAATCCAATATGAATACAGTAGGTCCAAGGATCAGTATAAATACCAATAATATGGCGCCGAGGTTGATATTCATCTCACTAAGTTTCTTTACCCCTTGATTCAGGCCTGAAACCACGGAGATGGTTGCAGCACCGGTTATCCCCACGATAAGAAGCACCCTGGTCGTGAGGGTGTCAGGTGAGGAGAACAAATGATTCAGTCCGGCACTTACCTGCTTAACACCAAGACCGAGTGAAGTGGCCAAACCAAACAGTGTGGCCAGTACAGCCAGCACATCGATCACATCACCGGGCCATTTGTACACTTTTTCGCCAAGTATGGGATAAAATATGGAGCGAAATGCCAGGGGCATGTTGCGGTTGAATGAGAAAAAAGCCAGTGCCAGGCCCACAAGCGTATAAATGGCCCAGGCATGCAGACCCCAGTGAAGAAATGTAGTTTTCATCGCTTCCTGGGCGGCGGCAATGGTTTCCCCCTCTCCCACCGGAGGATCGGTGAAATGAAAAAGGGGTTCGGCAACACTCCAAAACAGGATACCTATACCCATTCCCGCGCTAAAAAGCATGGCAAACCACGATCCGCGGCTAAACTCAGGAACAGCATTTCTGCCTCCCAACCGGATCGTGGCAAATTTGGAAAAAGCAAAATAAAGTGCGAAAAACAGATAGAAATTAACTGCCAAAACCAAAAACCAGCTAAAATTGCTGGATATCCAGTTCTGGGTATTATCAAACACTTTTTCCATGGGATCCCCTACTATCAGGGTTATGGCAATAAAAACAGCCAGCAGGATTGCTGCCGGCCAAAAAACAGGGGGATGGATATCAAAATATTTCCTTATTCCCTTTAATTCCTGATTCTCTTCCTCATTCTTCCGATCCATAGAACGTAAATATTTATCCCTTTAGCATTTCCTGGCTTACTTCCCACAATTTATCCTGTACATTGGTTTCATAAGTAACTGTGGCCGAGCCCTGCGGCATTTGATTGACAAAATATTTGCCCGATACCCCTTCAATAGCATCTGTAGTGGCCACATAAATAATGTTTTGGGCGCCTTCCTCAACGGCTGCCCCAATATCTCCATAATTCTGTTTCAGAAGTTTGGTACTGATGACACCCGGATGCAGACAATTGGAGGTTACATTGGAATCCCGCTTTTCCCTGGCAAGCTTATACGTGAACAAGACATTGCAAAGCTTTGAGAGACCGTAAGCTGCGCTTCCCGAAAATGACTGCTCACCCTGAAGATTATCAAAATCAATGGCTGTAGCATGAACCATGGAAGAAACATTCACTACCCTGGCTCCTTCACCATTTTCCAACAGATCCATAAGCAGATGGGTCAAAAGAAAATGGGCCAGGTAATTCACCTGAAAGGTTTTCTCAAATCCGTCCTTCGTCAGCTCTCTTTCTTTCTGAAAAATACCTGCGTTATTGACCAGAATATCCAGGTTGTCATAATCCTTCTTTACTTTATCTGCCAGATCCTTTACCTCCGATAGTACTTCAAAATCACCTGAATAGCCTGTAATATCATCCTTACCCGATTCCTTCCTAATATCCTCTATGGCCTGATTGACCGAATCATCACTTCTTCCGTGAATGATTACATGATAATCCATCTTAGCCAGCTCAATAGCCGATTGTTTGCCTATTCCGTCCGTTGATCCGGTAATGAATACATTCTTGCTCATATTATAAAATTTTTTGCGTTCAACTTAACTAAAAAATGAAGAAGAATGGCTCCAGTTCCTCAAGTTATTACATTTTCAATTGATAAAAAAGCATGCCCCCAAAAAACTCCTTCATCACAAACCCATTGTCATGGATGGGCATTTAAAAGCTCAATCAAAGTTAGAAAGAAAATAAGGAAAACAAAATTTCAAATCCAATATCTCCGGTAAAAGCACAGGGTTACCCGGACTGGCGGGGTAACCCTGTTTAACCTTGACATTAGCACGGCAGCTCTGAAAGCGTGTCTGGTATTAAAAATCATTTTGAATCCCGGAAACCTCAAATGTCCATGCATATTTGCAGGGTGGACTGTTTCGCAATTCTTCCGGAACATGAATTTCGAATCCGTATTCTTTTTCTTTCCATTCAAGCTCCACATCGGCTCCCAGCAAAGTAACCGCAGCATCCGGTACAGGTTTATGCGATCTGATTTCAACCGTTTCCGGCAGCTCCTCCTGCGGCCCGGCCAGATAAAAATAATGCACTGTGCCGTCGGGCTGCCTGGTCATACAAATGTTATCCTCCTTATACGGCATGATGGGCTCCGAATCATATATGGCCTCCTGATTGACATCCATCCAGTTGCCTATTTGCTCCAGAAGGTCATAGGCGCCCTGTTGCCAGTTGCCGTCCGGGCCGGGGGCAACATTCAGCAGCAGATTCCCTCCTTTGGCCACGATGTCGATAAGCATATGCACGGCTTCACGACCGCTCATGTAATTGGCATCGGGGGTATACGACCAGCCACCCCCGGAAATGATGCAGGACTCCCAGGGATAAGGCAAGGTCTTTTCAGGTACCCGGTTTTCCGGGGTAAGATAATTCTGATTCGGTCCCGGCACTGCACGGTCCACCACAATCAGCCCGGGCTGCTCTTCCCGGCATTTCTCAACCAGCTCATCCATTTTGATGTCCTGACTGACTACCCTCGACTTGATGAAGCCATTTTCACTCTGTTCAAGCTTTC
>JAGXLC010000159.1 GCA_018334875.1 Bacteroidales bacterium
GGAAGACGGCATGTCTCTACACAAATTTCCAGTCTCATCAAACTCCTGTCAAACCCGTCTGTCGGCGGACAGGCCCGCCTGCTGTCGGGCAGGCAATCAAACCTTCAAACTTTTCACCTTATCTTCTCGTCTTCCCGTGTCATCGTTCTTTCGTGCCGCTAATTCACCCACGCCACGGCGTGGCTCTACACATGCTAAACCAAACACAACTCCCACTCACTACTCATTACTCAAAACTCACTACTTCTCCCATATCCCGGCAATGGCATGACCGCAATGGTCACACTTTCCATCTTCAACATGATTTTCCGTTATATGAAATCCACGCCGGCCGAGGATTTTTTCACCACATCCGGGACAAAAAGTACTTTCTCCTTCTGAGCCGGGAACATTGCCGATATATACATAGTTCAATCCCTCCTCCATACCGATTTTTCTGGCATTATTAAGTACTTCCACAGGTGTGGAAGAGAGGTGTTTTAATTTATGCATGGGCGTAAACCGGCTGAAATGCAGGGGTGAATCCTTAAAGCCGTTATCATAAAGCCAGCCGCACATCTCCCGGATCATATCCAGGTCATCGGTCCACTCCGGAACTATCAGGTTGGTGATCTCCACCCAAACGCCCTCTTCTTTCATAATTTTCAGGGTATTTAGAACCGGCTCCAGTTCCCCGGCATTCAACCGCATGTAGATATCATTACTGAAACTCTTCAGGTCCACATTGGCTGCATCAATATACTTACAGAGGTTGCGCAGAGGCCGCTCATTGATATAACCGGCGGTGATCATCACATTCCGTATTCCCTTGTCTTTAGCCATTTTGGCAGAATCATACATATACTCGTAAAAAATTATGGGCTCGGAATAGGTATAGGCAATGGAGTCGCAGTTGTTCTGCTGTGCCTGTGAGACAAGCTTACCAGGCATCAAATCATAATTTCGTGTTTCTTTAGGGCTTTTTTGAGAGATTTGCCAGTTCTGACAATTTAAACAGGCCAGATTGCATCCGGCAGTGGCCACTGAAAAAGCCCTGCTCTCAGGCAAAAAATGATAAAGGGGCTTCTTTTCTATCGGATCTACATGGACAGAACAAGGGTTTCCGTATACAATGGAATAAAGCTTCCCGTCTTCGTTGACCCTGGTACGGCAATCACCAACTTCACCTTCTTTTACGGTACATTCATTGGGACACAACTGACATTTCGTACCCCTCGGAGTGGGAACGTAATATTCCGCTTCCTTGCTCCATTTCCACACTTCTGCTCTGGATGCGTTCTCCGATTCAGTATAGGGCGCTACTGGCATTCTCAAACCGGAAAGCCCCAGAAAGGCGCCACCTCCAAGAATGCTGTATTTGATGAATTCCCTTTTGGATATTTTATTCGACATAATGATGATTTTTTCATTTATAACGGTTAAAACACCGAAGGATTATTAAAATCCTAACAAACATGACAAAAAAACAATATATAATCTCCTGTAGATAAAAATATTATTTGTAATTTAATGTTTTTCTTATTTCCTCAATCTTACTACGGTCATCAAGCCACTGAGCAGGCTCAGTCCGCCAATCACAAGGCACACATTAAGAATTCCCAATACCGGTATCAGATAAACTGTTGCCAGGAACGAACCAATACCGGCTCCCAAAAGATCCACACTATATATATCGGAAGCAATCGTTACAAGCTTTTTGAGCCTGAGTTGTGAAGCCAGGGAAAACACCATCCCCACCAAAGCGGAGGTCACAAACATGAGTACAATAAAAATGGCATGTATCAGGACAGAGGGTACAGCCACATTTTTTAACAGAATGAATATCAAAGGCAGCAACACGGCAAAACAACCCAGAACCAGTTGTATCCGGTAGAAATTCCGCACGGAGGTTTTCCGGATGATCCTTTCCCTGTAGAACGTACCGAATGCCAAACCGGCCATAAAAACCGTTACAATGATGCCCACTAAATTATACACGTATCCGTATAATATCTGGAAAGTCACCAGCAGTAAAACTTCTATAGAGGCTCCCGCAAAACCGGCGGAAAACATTCCCAGGTTAACCGGATGCAGATGAATGATGAAATATAGTGCCAAAAGACCGGCAAGGATCAGGGGTACCCAATAGTTAAAATTGAAATGGCTCACCCACTGTTTAAGATCCAACAAATAAGTGACCGGTCTAAAATCCCTGTTGATATCTATCTCCGAGGAAAGGGTGTTCAATATCTTCTCTGCCCGTTGTTTCAACAAATCATCCTGAATATAATACTTATTGACATACTCCGTCTTCAATCCCCGCTCTTCAACAGCTTCTGTTATCTGATAAGTAAGCGGGGCATCCGAGGCAATGAAATAATTCTTGTTTCCCGGAATGACGATCAAATGTTCAAAAACGACGGTTAATGTATTATGTAAGGAAGCGTACAATTGTCTGGATTCTTCACTCAGGTAGTTAGAGGAGCCCGAAACACTAAAGCCGATAACGGCATCTTTGCTCAGGTTATCTTTCAGTTGCTCATAGAATTGTCGGGTATAAAACCGGTTCATCTGCACCGTGGATGGTTCGGGCAGATTAATAAGGGCTACATCATAATTTTCACCGGCCTTTTTCAGGTAAAGCCTTGCATCCTTATTGATCACATTTACCGCTGAAGTATCGTAAATCTCCGAGTAGTTCGCCACAGACCGGATCAGCCAGGGGTTTATCTCCACATAATCAATCCGGCTGACCGGGTATTTCAAAAGCTCCCTGATCACGCCGGGTGTACCTCCCGACAACAAAAGCACCTTTGCCGGATTTTTATGCTGAAGCATGGTATAATGCACCGTTTCTTCATTCTGCGTAGGTTGATCGGAAGTAAACAAAAGCAGGTTGTTCTCATAAAAATTGAGCTGGCCGCTGTCTTCAGTAACAGCAATATTGCCATAGGGTGTGGATTTGAAATATTCGATCTGCTGATCACTAAACAGGAAACTCCGTGTAAGGCGGTCCAGATTCACCGAAAAATTCAAAACAACCATACCGGCCATCAGTACCGGTAAAATATACATCAACACCTTATACTTCCACCGAAAAGAAACGTAAAGCAGTATCCCAAAAACAACCACAGCAAGCAATATGAGGGATTCAAAGGTCTCCAGAAACCAAATCAGTACCAGGTTAAACAGTATCCCCCCGGCAATGCTGCCGGTGGACTCCCATGAATAGGCTTTGCTTATAAGATTTTTGTCATAATCCCGGGAAACAATATAACTCACCAGTGTGAAGTTGAATCCGGACAGCACACAAAAGGGAAGCAACAGTAAGAAAGAGCTCAGGAATATCCGAAACAGGTCCACCATTGTGCCGGGTATAAAAACGATATCCCTGAGATAAAACATCAAAAAAACAAGCAGCAGGGGTAAAATGGCCAATACTACAAGAAAATAAAGCGAAGATACCAGATGGCGAATGTACTTTTCAGATATCCTGCCAATATATGCACCCAAGCCGGTCAACAACATCCAGTTGGTAAGAATCATTCCGATAACCAGTTCATTTCCGTAAAAAATACTCAGAAATTCCCGGAGCAGTACGATCTGAGTGGCAATGGTAAGCAGACCCAGTGTAAATATTATCAGGATATAATTGCTGTTTACCGGTTTTTTTGTTCTTAATGGATTCAAAACACTATGTTTTGTAAATACTTCCTGTAAAACAATCTAAATTACAAACTACAAACATCAAAACTTGTCCGGATTTTGACGGATAACAAATAAATTCCAATAATTTAAATTCTAAACCCCAGATAATCTGTTTTTGGTCATTGAAATTTTGATATTGGGTATTATTTGTAATTTGATGCTTGTAATTTGATGCTTGGTATCCGATGCTTAACTACTCAATTCTTCTTCACCAAACACGATAGCACTATATTTGTATACATTGGCCTCCTTCCAACCTTCCCATCCGATTCCTGCTTTATCGCGGGCACAATGACCAAGAAACTCTTCCTTTGTCCAGTTGAATTTCTCAGCTACCTGGGGCAAAAGGGTCCCCGACATGCCTCCCTTCTCGATATATACTCCATGGGTACCCAATTCTATTTCATCCGCCGACTCGATCTTTTCCATCGGAGTCAGCACGGAGATTTCAATGGTGATGTCATCCAGCTCGTCTTCGGTGACGGAAGAAAAGCGCACATCCTGAGTTGCCGAGGTAATGGCCATCTGCCCGATAAGTTCGTAGAGGGGTTTATCGGCTGAAAACCTCCCAATACAACCTCTCAATTCACCGTCTTTTTGGAGCGTGACAAATGCACCGGTCTTCTCTTTCAGTGTTTCGGTCAACTCTTCTTCATCGATTTCAGGGGTCTGTGCATTGCGAATATATTCCTCCAGGGCTCTCCTGGCAATTTTCAGAAGACTTTTTTTCTCCTCTTCATTCAGTTGAAATTCCATAGTATTTTGATTTTTATTATTTACGCTACAAAATGATATTGCCCAGTAACCGACCACCCGGTCTTTGCGACCGGTCGCATCTCCGGAATTCCGATACTGTATTTTATTCACCCGCAAGTCATTCCGGTCACCGGTAATGTTCAACAGAGCATACACCCCCGGCCATCCGCACATACTGGTTGCCAGATTTGAAACATCTTTCTCTGCATTGGACCTGAGTATCCGGACCAGCTCATCGGGTGAATTTTTCACAATGGCACCGGCACTCGCTTTATCTACAGCAACTGCATCGTTGTATTCCGGATAATGCGAAAAGTCGGTGCTAACCACAAAAAGATTGTTCTCATTAAAATAAGGCTCCAGTGCCCCAGCCATAGCCTTCATGGTCGCCTGATCCTGTGAGCCGGTGACGATCGGTACAATCTGAAAATCTTTTTTCAGATGATACTGCAAAAAGGGCAATTGCACCTCCAGGCTGTGTTCCTTGCTATGAGCAGATTCATTAAACACAAAAACGTCATGCTCCTCTATCAGCCTGTAAGCAAGTTTACGGTTGACATCCACATTTCCCAGGGGCGTAATATAATCCCCTTTGTGATATATGGAAGCTCCTCCGAAGCTCGCCCGATGGCTGGGAGCAATGATGAAGATGTTGTCGAACCGGTGTTCCGGATCAAGCTGATTGTATGCAGAGGCAGCGACCTGTCCGGAGTATGGATATCCCGCATGCGGAGCTATCAAAGCAGCCACACCGGCTCCCGGCTCCTTCTTCTTGGCCTGAGCAAAAAAATCTTTTAACGTGTTTTTAAGCTCCCCTTCAGCTTTGGGGTAAAACTTTCCTGCAAAAACCGGCTGTCGGTCGGCGGCTTCCTGCTCTCCTTCATTTACCTGGCCTGAAGACTGCCAGGTCAGCATAAGGAGCAACAAACAGGCTACATAAGATAATAAATGTTTCATGGTATAATGATTGTTCATGCCACTAATATATAAAATAAACCATCCTTTGACAAACGAACAGACGGTCAAAACCGATGATCTGTCAAAATAACAAACACAGTTGCCTTAAATTTTGCCAACGAAAAAATCAATTTAAACGTGTATTGATTGAAGGGAAGGGTGGAAGGAAGGACAACGAATCATTTATTTATCCCGGATAATTCCCGCGGCATTCCTGGGATCGCTGCGGTAATCCAAACCAGGTGCTGCTTCATAGTCTCCTTAAGGCGAAGAATAAAGGCACCTACATACTCAAGAGTCCATTCTCTGCGAAAAGATAAAAGCTCAATAATGTTATCCCTCAGGTTAATCCCACAGTAGAGACGCACGGCCCGTCTCTACTATTTCTGCACGGACATTAAATCAACCCGCCGGATAAAAACTTCTGCGCTTTCCGATTGAATCTGTATTTTTCCTTTCCGGGGCTTCAACTTTGTTGCCTTATTGACCACCTGGCCATTCAAAAGAATCGTCAACTGATCGCCATCGGCGATGCACTCCAAAGTGTTCCACTCTCCAACGGGATTCTCCACATCCTTTTTGCCTCTGAAGCCAAGTGTGTCTTTCCAGTTCGGGTCGCGTCTGATCCAGTTGATGCGGCCCGAGTTGATGGTCACCTTTTGTCCGCCCGGCTGATATACATATGAGTTCCCTTGTTTTTCAGGGGCTACCGGGGCGGTAACACTGAACCGGTCGCTTCCGTCACCGACAACGATAATATCGCCGGTTCCTCCTTCAATCATCTGGCATTCGATGGAATAAATCCATCTTCCGCCTGAGCTGCCGTCTTCACCCTGGGAATGCAGCAGCAAACCGCAGTCGCGGGCTTTGTTTTTACGGGGAGGGTATGTCAATGTGCCCCATTTATATTCCACAACGATATGGTAATCCTCGTATTCTTTGTTTGTGGTGATGCAGCCCCACTCTTCCCCTGAAATCCGTATCATTCCATCCTGCACGGTAAATACATCCTTCGGATCGTTATTGCGTCCGCGGTCTTCCAGAAAAGTGTACCAGCCGTTTAAATCGGTACCGTTGAATAAATGGATCACATCGTTGGACTCAGGAGAATCCGATAATACGGAACGGGAATCCTGGGCAAAACTGCCGGTTATTGTCAATAACAGCAGAAACAAGGCATAAAGGGTGAAAGGTATGGTTCTTTGCATGGTTGTGGTTTTTTAATGATTCGACAGAAACAAATATAGAGAAATTTTAAGTCCAGTGCCATTTTTTATCTTACATCCTCAAAACACCTAAAAATGCTGGTCAAAACTTATGGTAGCGCAGTCCAGGGAATTGATGCCACCACAGTAACCATAGAGGTGAACGAATTCAAGGGCATCAACTTTCATCTGGTAGGCTTACCCGACAATGCCGTCAAAGAAAGCCAACAACGGATCTTTTCCGCAATAAAAACCAATAATCTCGAGATTCCCCGGAAAAAGATCGTAACCAACTTCGCCTAATTAAAAGGGCATTAAGCACTTAATTAACTGAACCCTATACAAAACCTCTGTAAATTTAATAAGAAATATACAATTAATACCCTGGAAATCAAATTTAAAACATGAATCAAGTAACTTCTTAAACCAATAACCGTAAAAATTTGTCTTGAAGTTCAAGAAATGTTTTATAAATTTATAATTTTGAATAAAAACAAAAATGAAAGAAGCATATTCTATAAATATTCTTTGCTTGGGAAATTGGAATAAAAAAGTATTCACCCCAGAATGGGTAGGAAATAATGTATTTGAATTGGAAACTGATAAGATACAGGCATTCTTTAATCCTAACGAGATGGAAATTGGATATACGAATGAAGGTGTTACTTTGTTACCGAGAGACTCAGTATTAGAGATTAAATTAGAAAATATTTCTAAAGAGACCAAAGAGTATAGTGGAGAACTTTTAAATAAAATTTTAGCTTTATTACCACATACCCCGATTAGAGCCATTGGTTTTAATATAAGGTACAATTTTGGTGAAGAAGAGACAAATTCTATTATACAAAAATTAAATTCATTGAAATGTAACTATAATGAATTTACTGCAAATCAAATTAAATTTTCAAAGAATTTTGATCGTTACCAATTGAATATAATTGCAGATATCCAAGACGATGGATATAATGTTAATTTTAATTTTCATTATACTACTAAGCATCACCCTGAAGGATTTACCTTTACTGATTATGTTGTTATAGAAAAGTTTCAAGAAACACAAAAAATAATTGAAAATGAATGATTTATACTTTACATTTGGTTATACAAACCCAGAAGACTTCATAGGCAGCGAATCAGAAGGCTCGGGTTTAGAAAATAGAGTTTCTATCACGGTCGATACCGACCAACTTAATGAGCCCATCAAAATTAACCCAACAATAAAGGAAATTGGTGGAATTCTCTCAATACCACAGAAAAAAGAGAAATATTTTCTCCGGGCTATTAAAAATTTAAAAATTCAAAATAATTTCTATGAATTAGCTTTGCATCTTGAAGAAGGACAAATAACAGAAGAAGAGTACGATGAAGAAATAGATAATCATCCTGAAAAATATGTAGTTAGTGAAGGCTATTTAGATGATCCAAATGATATTGAGATAATTAGAGGTATTATGAAGAAGGTTGGACTTGAATTTTCTATAGAAGAAGCTTCTGAAATATTTTCAATTGAGCCAGAAAATTTGGAAAACAATATTATTGAAAACGAATAATTAGTATGGAATTGAATCAAAAAGGTGACAGTATCGAATGTCAAGCATCTGAAGTGATCTCAAGGAAATTTAGTAAAGGATATATAAAAGAGCATGCTAAAAGTGGTGAAAGAATGATGTTTTATAAATGCACCCAAAATGGAACAGCTGAAATTACAAAAGAATTAAATCCTAAAGAACCAAGGATAAACAAAAATTCTACGCTCGACAAAGGTGATTACCTTAATGCTAAAGACTTTGAACTTTGGGTGGATAGAAAAAAGAGATTCAAAGAAAACGAATTTGAACTTCCTCATAGATCAGCCTCCCATAGAGCTCGAAAGCTTAATATTAGAGAATTTAACTACGCAAAAATCACCCAACGCTGTGATACTATTCCTGAGAGACCTCGTTCCATTCCTTCGAAACATAAAAAATAACTAATTAACCCAGAAAGAACAATGGCTAGAACTTTGGCCACAAAAAAACCGGAGCCTACAAAAGCCAGACTCCGGTAGAAACTTTCCATTCCAGAAAATTTGCAGAGGTGCAAAGCAATTCTAGCCTGCATTATTCAAAAACTTCACTACGTACGTTTTTGAATGCGGTATGGTTTGCGGGATGGATGCAGGCTCGCCTTCGCGAAACTTCAGCGGAGCAAGGCAACCCCGCATTAGAAAAACCGGTTTTTTGCGAAATTAATCGAAGCAAAAAACCAGGTTTTTCAATAGCGTCAGAATTATTCAAGAATAATTCGGGCTAGATGTGGAAAAGATACACAGGAAATTTGAAAAAGTTAAATTTTGGACCAAAACCCCGATAGTTTGCTGCCGGGGTTTTGTTTCAAACTCCCTTATCCCTTGATTTTCTAATTTATCATTGCTTCATGTGTTTCAGTTTATCTCGTATCCTAATGCGGTCCTCATGTGGGTTGATAAGCCTTCATCGCGCGGTCTTAAAACAATCATAATCGAACAGTCCTGTGAAATCTTTATTTTATCTATCAGTCGGTACTATCCAACCAAAAAATTGGTATATATTCGCAACGTTACATTAAATACAG
>JAGXLC010000160.1:0-6893 GCA_018334875.1 Bacteroidales bacterium
AGAACTGAGTAGAGACATGCCCTGGCGTGTCTCGTCCTGGCCAGTAGTATATACGACTGCACGACGGCACGAAAGAACGACGGCACGAAAGAACGACTGGCACGGCGGCACGAAGGTAGGCGTGAAGACGAGAAGAGGGGAAAAGGAGAAGAGGGAGAAAAGGAGAATAGGAGAATACGAGAACTGAGTAGAGACATGCCGTGGCGTGTCTCATCCTGGCTGGTCATTGATGATTATTGTAAAGCATTCGACAGCGATTACGTTACGGATCAGCAAAACGAAAGTCGCGTAGAGACGGCATTATGGTAGAAAATGAAACCCCTGCATGACTCCTATTCCTTATTCAGCTCTTCAAGTATTCCGGAAATAAAGCGAAATGGAGTTCTTACACTAAACATGTTCACCACCCACACAGGGATGGATCCGCCGGGATCTATCCAGCCGTTAACCATTATCCGGGTTTCTGCCGAATCGGGGAAAAACCTGAGCTCCCATTCTTCATGAAAGTCTTCAATTCGTATCAGCTTCCCATTGCTTTGAACCCAACCGGGAAGGTCATCGGATACCAGCTTAATGATTTCCGGCCGGAACTTTACCTTCATATCCATCACCATTTCCCGGCCTTTAACAGGCCAGGGCATGTCAAACCGCATGTAGTTAATGTACCTCTCCTTTTCCCGGTGATCCAAAAAAGCCAGCGAATCGACCAGTTCCATATATTTCAGGTTCTCCCGGAAATCAATCAACTGCTCAAAGACTTCTTCCGGCTCCTTCTCAATTGAGGTAACGACTTTGTACATATAGATTCCTCCTTCTTCCCGCTCCCGGGTATAAACCTGTATGCCATTCTTTTCCTTTTTCAGCTCCCATTGATCATCATCTTCTGCTGCACACGGAACTACGGTCATAAGCATCAGCAGGAAAATTGCTTCAGAAAAAATCTTCATGATAGGCTCACTTTACCTAATAAAACACCCATTAAAAATTTGAGTTCAAAAAGTCAAAAAAATTGCCTTATTCTGAAAATATTAATTTATCTTCGGCAAGATTTAAAATTGTGTGTACGTACGAACCATTCTGCATTATCCGCTTTCTGCCTGATTCATATCTGCACCCATTTTTAGATCAAACTGCCAGATACCATTAAAGGCATAAAATAAGGATCCTATGCGGCAATTAAAAATTACAAAACAGATCACCCATCGGACGGAGCAGTCCATTGGACTGTATTTCCAGGAGATAAACAAGCTCCCGCTCATTACCGCTGACGAAGAAGTTGAATTATCCGTACGCATCCGAAACGGGGATGAAGAGGCCCTGGAGCGACTTGTCTCAGCCAATCTGCGTTTTGTCATCTCAGTAGCCAAGCAGTATCAAAACCGGGGACTTTCATTCCCCGATCTGATCAACGAGGGCAACGTGGGGCTGGTAAAAGCAGCCAAAAAATTTGACGAGACCAAAGGCTTCAAGTTCATCTCCTATGCCGTTTGGTGGATACGGCAGTCCATCATACAGGCCATTGCTGAACAAACACGGATGGTACGGCTGCCTCTCAACAGGGTTTCTTCAATAAAAAAGATCACTAGCACCATTCCTTATCTTGAACAACAATTTGAAAGGGAACCCACCGATGAAGAAATTGCCGGAGCGCTCAACCTTTCCAGTGAAAAAGTAAAAGCTTCGCACTTTCACAACCAGAGACATATATCTCTTGACACCTCGCCTTCGAATGATGAACAGGACGATTCCAGCCTGTACGATCTGATTCAGAATAAAGAGACCCCCGACCCCGACAATCAACTGATGGAGGAATCGCTGGAAACGAATATTCACAGGGCCCTGAAGAAACTAAGCAAAAGGGAGGCAACCATTATCATCATGTTTTACGGGCTGGGCAATACACAGATATATTCACTACACCGTATTGCTTCCCACTTCAATATGTCGTCCGAGCGCATCCGGCAAATCAAAAGCAAAAGTCTGATAAAATTAAAAGCCCTGCTTCAGGGGAAGGAATGTTTTATGGAATAACATGCCGCAGGGAGATATCAACAACATCATTTAATCATTTAAACTAAAAATTTTATTATATGGGAAGATCAAGAGAAACATACAACAAAAAAGAAGTAAGAAAGAAGAAGGAAAAAAAGAAACAAGATAAAGAAAAGAAAAGAGAAGAAAAGAAAGACCAGGAGAAAAAAAGCGGTCTGGACGATATGATAGCCTACGTTGACGAAGATGGCAACATAATCGATACACCGCCCGATTCCGAAGATAAGGAAGACATAGAAGCGTCGGATATCGAAATCGGCGTACCCAAAAAGGAACCTGAGCCGGAACCCGAGATAAGAAAAGGAAGGGTTACCTTTTTCAACGATTCAAAAGGTTTCGGATTCATAGAAGATTTCAAAACCCGCGAGCGTCTTTTTCTCCATGTAAGCAATTTCAGGGAAGAAATTGAAGAAGGCGACGTGGTCAATTTCAAGGCAGAAAAAGGGGACAGAGGGCTTGTTGCCAAAGAGGTCACGATTTTCAGGGGATAACATCCATCTTGCTCTGCGCTCTGTGCCCTGAGCTCTCACTCATCCCTCAGCGTATCCACCGGATTTTTCATGGAGGCACGATAGGTGTGTATGCCCACCGTCAATACCGCAATGGTGAAAGTAATCAGGAAGGCAGAGAAAAAGGGCAGGAAAGAAAGATCGGTACGATAGTGAAAGCCCTGCAACCATTGACGCATGATGTAATAACCCAGGGGAAGCCCGATCAAACCGGCCAGTAATACCCATCTGGTGAAATCTTTGATTAGTAAAAGGATCAGCCTGTTTACCCCGGAACCCATCACTTTGCGGATGCCAATTTCCTTTTGTCGCTGCTGCGTCATGAATGATGACAGTCCGAGCAGTCCCAGACATGAAATCAGGATGGCAAATACGGTAAAATAGCCAAAAAGGTTGCCGGTCCGCTCTTCTGCACGATACATATCATCCAAATATTGATCTACAAAAGTGTATCCGAAGGGATGATCCTTCTCGATCTGCTCCCAGACCTCTTCTGCATGGGCAAGCGCCTCACGGGTCCGGCCCGGTCGCATCCGAAAAAGTATACTCCGCGTTGCTTTTCTGTCAAGTATCAGGGCATGGGCATTGATTTTGTGGTGGATCGTATTATAGTTAAAATCTTTGTAAACCCCGACAATTCTTCCCCGCTCCTGTCCTAGCGTAATGGCTTTTCCAACTGGATTTTCAAGTCCCATCTCCTTTACAGCCGTTTCATTGATCAGAAACACCATACCGGAATCATTATCCAGATCTCTTGAAAGGCTTCTGCCTTCTGCCACTCCTATATCCAGCGTTTCTACAATATCATGGTCTGCCAGGTGAAAGTGCAGCCGTAGGCTTCTGCTGCCATTATTGCCTTCCCACTGATCCACTTCCAGGCTGCGGCCGGCATAGCTCAGCGGATCAGAAAGTGCACTGACATGGGTTATGTCCGGGCTTGCAAGTAAGCGTTCCCTAACAATCTCATATTTATTTTTTATTTCACCCCGCTGGTGCAGTGTGCACAAATTTTTACTGTCATAGCCCAGGTTCTTATTACTGATGAAATTCAGCTGATTTTTAACCACAAAGGTAGAAACGATAAGGGCCATGGATATAGAAAATTGTACGATAACCAGGATCCTTCTGAAATGACCCGAACCCGGTTTCTTTCCTGCCTTTCCTTTCAACATCCTGAGGGGATGAAAAGCGGAAAGATAAAGCGCCGGAAAGCTGCCTGCAATAAGTGCAGTGATCACAGCCAAAGTAAAATAGGCTATGATGATATAGGGATTCGTCAGTATATTTTGCGACAGGGCCTTTCCGGAAAGGTTGTTGAAATGGGGCAAGGTAAGCTCAACCAAAAGGAGGGCGATCACAAAGCTGAGGAAGGTGATCAGAGCCGACTCAAAGTAAAACTGGGTGATCAGATGTTTTCTGTTGGCACCCTGTATTTTCCTTACGCCGATCTCTTTTGTCCTGTTTGCTGCCCGCGCTGTGGTAAGGTTCATGAAATTGATGCAGGCAATCAGCAGGATGATCAGGGCAACGGCTGAGAAGGTCCATACACTTCTGATGTCGCCGCGCTGAGTAAAATCATAGGAGAAGTCGGACCGCAGGTAGATATCAGTCAGATTCTGAAGGAAAAGCATGGAATGGACCTCATTGTCCTTTCGGTTCTGATCGGCATGCATATTAAAGAAAGGCTCGATTTTTTTCTCCAGATCATCGGAATTCACCCCTTTTTTGGTCATTATATAGGTGGAGTAATTGAATGGTCCCAGCTCCTCAATGTTTTCCTTATAGAAGAATTCGGCCCATCCAAAGGGGATCAGATAATTAAACTGAAAGTGGCAGTGCGTGACGTCTTCAATCACTGAGGTCACTTTAAAAAGCCCCATTCCGGGTATCTCAATTTTCTCTCCCATGGCACTGTGGTCACCGAAATATTTACGTGCAAGCGATTCCGTTAACACAATGGAATTGGGCCCATCCAGACAAGTTTCGGGATTGCCTTCAATGAAGGGGAAAGTGAAGATGGAGAAAAGCTTCGATTCGGCAATGCCGCAATATCTTTCCCGGAAACGCTTCTCACCTTTCACCAGCGTATAGGAACCCATGCTTTTGAAACGGGTGGCCATTTCGATTTCAGGAAAAGCCTCTTCCAGCATCGGAGCCAGTGCAGCGGGAGTTACGCCGGCCTCCAGGTATTCCTCGCCGGTGGGAACACTGGAGAGCACCCGGTAAATGCGGTCTTTGTGTTCGTGGTATTGATCGTAAGAAAGCTCATCCTGCACCCAGAAAAGGATCAACACGGTACAGGCGATGCCGATGGAAAAACCGAGTATGTTGATCAGAGAGAAGGTCTTATCCCGTATGATGATGCGGATAGCTGTAAAGAGGAAATTCCTGAACATGATGTATAAGGTTAATCTTGGCATTGAACCATCAATTCATGTGCCAGTTTTTATATCTTATTAATGATTAAATCATTCATGTATCCGGGAGGAGGTTACGTTAACCATAACTGTACGGTAGCAGAACAGGTTATGTACGGATGCGTACAACTATTCGTAATAGAGATGCTCATTGGGTTTTATTATGCAGAACGAGGAAAATCCGAGTGCAAATAAATAGTCATTGGTCATTGATTGTATTTGCAGTGATGCATCAGCCTTTGGTGGATTTCTTAATGAGAATGGAAAACCGCCTGCACTTTTGGGTAAAGCCGAGGAATTCGGAACGGGAGAATTACAAAAAAACATTAAAATTAATCAAAAAGAAAAGGGAAAGCTGCCTTCCGGCAGCCCTCCCAAAATACCAACTTTACAATTACCAAGGGTGCAATATACAAAATTTTTGGATACGGATAGAAAGCGGGTAACATTTTTTTGGTAAACCCGCTAAGCCGATTTGAGAGGCGGGTTTCATTTGTGAATTCGTGGCCATTTTGAATGCACCTGCTCATTAAAATGTCTCCATCTCCTTATCCGCTTCAAACCGCTAAAGACTAATCAAACGGCGTGGAATTGAACCTGCGGATCCGGATCTCATCGATTGCTCCTTTTCCCTTGTAGTTTATAAGAAATAAGATGATATCTGCCAGCTCTGTGGTCTGGATCAGCTCATTTTCATCCAGGTCGGGGCGCATTTCACTGACCATCTCGGTATATACGCCACCGGGCGAGATGAGATGCACACGGATGTGATCGTCCTGCACTTCTTTGGCCAGAACTTTGGTAAAACCGGCCAGCGCATGTTTGGAGGCAGAGTATATGCTTTGGTTGATGTACCCTTTATGATCCACCACCGATCCGATGTTGATGATCACCGGGCCCTTTGATTTTTTAAGGTGGGGGATGGCCTGCTGACATAAGAAATAAGGTGCCCTGGCATTAATGGCCATCATTTTGTTCCAGAGGGCGGTATCAGATTCCGTGATGGGGGCTTTATACGGCATGCCTGCATTGTTGATCAGAATATCGATACCCCCGAAGGAAGAAACGGTTTGCCGGATGATCTCCTGCGGAGCATCTTCCTGTTCCAGATCCATGGCAAGGGGAAACGTGCGGATGCCCTGTTGGCTGAGTTCATCTGCAAGTTCCTGCAGCTTGTCTTTGTTCCTGGCCACAAGGGAAAGATCAATGCCTTCTTCCGCCAGCCTGGTGGCTATTTCTTTCCCGATTCCGCGGGTTGCTCCGGTGATAATGGCTTTTCTGTTCATAAGAATAAAAATTGATTAAAGGTTTGGGTGAAGATAATCATTGCTGTAGATTAAAGCAAGATGGATGGGCAGAATCATTCCTGCATTTCAGGCATTCCTTTTTTATCTGTGGCCAACTTCACAAAAAAAGGGCTGCATCTCTGCAGCCCTCTCCAATTCTTCATTTATTAACCTTAAAATTTTAATAGCATGACGATACAAATGTAAGCATTATTTTAATACGGCGCAAATATATTTTCATTTTTTTGTCTCCCACCTTTTTATTACATTGCCGGTCAACAAATAAAAAAATATGGATATCCCATATTCTCCAAACTTGCATATCGACAAACTGGCTGCGGTGTTCAACGACAGCCTGGATAACATCCGGCAAAAGCCCAGGGAACAATTCAGGAAAACCCTGGCAGGATTTTCCCCGACGCTTCGGGGTCCCCCCGGACGCCCGAAAGTCTAGGTTCGTAGTAGAATTCAAGTGTTGGAGAAACCGGAAAAGGTGAAAGGCCGCGGCTAAGTGCCCCGCTTTTGGCGGGGTTAAAGCGACCGTCAGGAGCCGGTCAAGTCCCGCGGCAGCGGGACCTTTATCCCGCCTGAATCGGGAGTAAACAGCCCCGCCGCCGGCGGGGTAAACT
>JAGXLC010000160.1:7615-9176 GCA_018334875.1 Bacteroidales bacterium
CCTACAGCCTGTTACATAAAAAGCTGAACCCACAGAAACCCTTATCATTGTTAAGCCACGATATTTTTTACTGGAAGGTTCCGGCAAAAGCACGGGGTCAGTGGCAATGGCAAACCCACGGGAAAGCTTTTACCATGGCCGTTGATCAGAGCTTTAATAAAATTCATACGGAAATACAGGCCGGAAATACTGCTTTAATCATCAAAAGCAAAAGGCTGAGGGGTGAACGCATAACCATCCGTGCGGTAAACCCGGATACAAAAACCCGGTATTTATTGAATGGCCGCATCGAAAAGGATACCATAAAAGGGAAAATACAAATTCGCAGCGATGAGGGTCAAGAGATAGAGAACTGGACAGCCAGGCGGAATTAAAATCTTCCGGGGATGATCCATCCGGCAGGACTCACCCCGGAAGTGATTAAAATTGCAGGCCCCGGCAACAGCCTAGGTCTGCCGGGCAGCAATTTTCACTGATAGAAGCCTTCGTCTTTCAGTGCATCATGTATGGCCCCGCAGAAAGCGGACAGGTCCTTGGGAACTCTGGAACTGATGTAATTCCCGTCAACCGAAATTTCTTCATCCACGTAGGTGCCATCTGCCTCTTCGATCTCTTCCTCAATACTACCTACACCGCTGCTCGTCCTGCCTTCAAGCACATCTGCAGTCACAAGCACTTGGGGTCCATGGCATATGGCTGCCGTCGGCTTTCCGGAATTGAAGAAATCCCTTGCAAAAGCAACCACATCGTCATCTTCCCTTAGCTTTTCAGGGGCATGTCCTCCCGGGAAAATTAAGGCATCAAAATCATCAACCGCAACCTCATCAACGGTCTTCTCAATCTTTATTGTAAAATCACTGTTATAAGCACCTACTGTTCCGGTTTCCATCCCTATAACAGTAATCTTTGCACCCCGGTTGGTAAAGTAGCCAATGGGCATGTAAGCTTCGGCATCCTGAAATCCTTCACCTGTCAAAACGGCAATTTCAGGAAGATTTTTCTCCTCTTCTGCTTTTTCTTCAGTGGTCTCCTGTGGACCACAGCTCGGGAACATAAAAAAGATTCCCAGTAAAATCAACGGAAAAAACAATCTTTTTGCATTCATAACAACTATTAATTAAAGGTTTGTAGATTAAAATTACCCCGCATTTTTCTTCGAATTATTATTAACACAAGGTATTGTTATAACGAATAAAAAACAGATAATTATTATTTTTTTGGTTCAAAAAGACAGATTAATGTCCCACTAATCCGACGCTTCGGGGTCCCTCCTTACGTCGTCCCGCCAAACCGGCGGGGCGAAGGTCTCGGGCAGGTTCCAGGTAAAGGGAAAGACTATATATTTGTACTGACCTCCCTCCGATGATCTGCCTTTCTTATTGTTGACCCGGTCATTGTCATCAAAACTCAAAAGCTTCATATTTTAGCATAACCTCGTCGCTACGCGACTTTCGTTTTGCGAATCTCTTCTCCCTTTCCTTCTTTCGTGCCTCATGCCGTCGCCCCCTCGTGCCCTCGTGTCGTCGTGCCGTCGTGTTGTCGTGTCGTCATGCCGTCGTGC
>JAGXLC010000161.1:0-6853 GCA_018334875.1 Bacteroidales bacterium
TTGCGGCAATTAATCAACAAAAACCCATTTATTCGAAGTAAAAGTCGCTTTTAATTCGTGCCAGCGCATCGTCGCGGAAATGAAAAATATAGCGCAAGGTTCCGTCTGAATTGGCAAGTTGAATGGTATTTCCTACCGGCCGGTTTATCCCGAAAATTGAGCGGAAGGTTGTTTTGCTCATACCCGGGTGCACACATGAATCTAAATACAATTCCGGAGAAGTGAGGTGAAAGTAGATCATGAAGTCCTTTTCCCGGCTTCTGTAAAATTTAATGGTGTCCCGGCTTCCTGAAAAATGATAAATGGTATCTATTCGTGAGGAGTTATGAATATTACGAAAAGGTTCCTTTCTTAAGGGCAGCATTTTAGGGTGGTTTTTCAGGAGTGATTGCATGGTAAAAGCGTCAGCGGCCTTATTGGCAAAACTGTCAGCGATAAATACCGGTGTCTCTTGTGTTAACTTTTGGGAATACCTGGTCTCTATTTTCAGCGTATCACATGCTTCATCTGAGATTTTGGTGGCATCCTTTTTAATATTACAGCCAACAAGGATAACCATTGTTATCAGTAAGATGTGTATAAGCAGGTGTTTTATCATTGTTTCCGTATTACGAAAATGTATAATGTATATAAATTGCCAGTGATACTGCCTGGTTTAGGATTGAATCCCTTCATCTTTAAAAACCAAAGATAATAAATATAAACAGGAAAATCATCCGGGCTAAAAGAATTATCTGACTCTTGGGGGATTAGTTACCGTAGTATGTTCTGAAACAAAATACATTTTGTTCTTTTTGCCTTCAAATTTAAAGGTTTCTGATTTTTCTCCTTTACCGGAGAATGCTTTTACTTCAAGCATATTTTTGCCTTCTTTCAGAGGAATTCTTGTATAGTGGATCGAGTAGGGGAGGGTTTGCCAGTTTCTGGTATCTGCCTTTTCGGTAAGGGTGTTGACAATATTTATAATGGTTCCCAGATTTTCATCTTCTTCATCGGCCAAAGCCTCTAAAGCTTTCTTGGTGGCTATTCTCAAGATGGCATTTCCCATTTCCCTCAGCATTCGGTCCCGCAGGGTTTTGAATGCTATTTCGTTGATGTCCTGGGCCAATTCAAAGGAATATTTTTGATTCTGCGTATAGACTGCTGCATCCTTATAAACGGGTTTCCTTTCTACGTATTTGGGGAATGCAACTTTGAAAAACCGGAGCTCGGAAAAAGCTTCCTTTTCTTTTTTGCTCTTGTCTCCTATATAAATGGGGAAAGAAACATCCAGTTCCCTGCTCTGCATAATCACGTAATTTTCCCTGGGACTGGGAACCTTTGTAAAATGGATGCTCCATTCGTCTTTTACGGGGCCAAATCCGTTCAGCCAAAAAAAGATCACCTCACCGTGTTCTTTAGGCTGATAATCATATTCTATATTGAAAAGATTCTCATAATGCCTTACTTCATCCTGAAATCCTGTAAGATAAGCGGTTCTTAACAGGTCTTTTTTTAGCTGGCCGGGAACAGCCATATTGAAATATTCCGTATAATCCTCCTTATAGGCCTCGAAGGCATTCCGGTAGGCAATGAAGGCATTGTTGTAGTCTCCGTCCGCCTCATAGATCATACCCATCAGATTATGCGCAAATGCGTCCCGCTGATAGCGGTTTTTATGGTCCTGGTATTTGTCGTTGAGTTGATTTAATCGGATGTTTATTCGCCGGCACTCTACCAGGGCGCCTTCATAGTCATTGAGTTGTATATAGTTCAATGCGGTAAAATAATGAAGCATGACCGCCTCAAAATCTTCGGGTTTATAAGGTTTCACCGTAGGATTTGTAACCAGAGAGAGGGCTTCCAGTCCGTAGTTTTTTATATAGTCTTCTATTATCCGGTCTGCTTTTTGAAAATGCCGGTTGCTTTCCTCATATTGGTCAAGCATCCATCCTACATAACCATGATTCAGATAAAACAGCAGTTTATTCTTGCCTTCCTTTTCATGCTGATTATTCTGTAACCATTGATCCGCTTTCTGGAAGTTACCGCTTGTAATATATTGTTGAAACTGTTGGTGTTGTTGATAATAAGTGGCACATCCTCCTGCTATGATTCCAAACAAAAGGAACAGGAGCATTTGTTTTTTTCGTTTGGAGTTTAACATGAATATCTGAAAAAATAATCGACCAGGGCTTAATTATTGATGTATTTTCTGATTTTCTTATCCCCTATCCACACAATTTCATTGGTCTCTAAATTAGCCAATTCAAGGTTTACCTGATAATTGACCACTTTTTCGTTCCTGTAGGAATCCACGATGCTGTTGATGGTGCCCTGCAGCATGAAGTCGGCCCCCAATTCCTGCCCCCATTGTTTTGCCGTTTTTGAGGAAGCAAAGTCCTGCTGGTCGGCTCTCTCTGCTCTCAGTTCGTCCCTTTTGTCTCCGGCCTGAACAAGTCGGGCAGAACCATCCTTTATAACGGCCTTTTCAATATCCTTAATGAATGTTTCTGCATTAATGTGTTCATGGCTTTTGTTTCTCACCAGTCCTACAATCAATATAGGGCGTGCACCATGGTGGTTTTGTTTATAGTTCTCAAGCCATTGCCCGTTGAGTACCTGGTCTGTTAAAGCTTCTGCCACCATGCGTGAATCGGTATCGTTCCATCGTCCGCTCAGGTCTATCTGCTCGTCGCTGTCAATTCTTCTTACTTCCCTTTGGGGGCTGCAGCTATTAAGGGCCATTGTTATGGAAAAGACCAATAAAAGAACCGGGAATGATTTTCTCATGTAATTATGGTTTAAATATTTTATTTAAGATTATCGATCAGTGTTTTCATTTCTTTTTTCAATTCGTCGCTGACGGGTACCAGGGGCAACCGCAGATTATTCTCAATAATACCTTTGATGTTCAATGCACATTTTATGCCAGCCGGATTGCCTTCGGCAAATAATTTTTCTATAATGGGCAACATTTTGTAATGGATTTCGCGGGCCGATTGAAAATCATTTTTTAAGGCATAATTGATCATTGTGGTCCATTCTTTCGGGAAAGCATTTCCTGCCACTGAAATGACCCCTTCAATTCCAATGGCCATTAAAGGAAGGGTAATACCATCTTCACCTGAAACGACCGTAAAATCCTCTGGTTTATTTTGGATGATATGCATGGCCTGTGTGAAACTTCCCGAAGCTTCTTTGACCGCAACAATATTGTCAAAATCTTTAGCCAGTTGCACTATGGTTTCCGGCGCGATATTTTTGCCCGTACGGCCGGGCACATTGTATAAGATGACCGGAACCGGACTTTTTTCGGCAATAGCCTTAAAATGCTGATAGAGCCCTTTCTGTGTTGGTTTGTTGTAATAGGGGGTTACCGAAAGAATTCCATCAATACCATTAAAATCAGTATTTTCTATTTTTTCAAGAATGGCGGCTGTATGATTTCCGCCAATTCCAAGCACAAAGGGTAATTTTCCCTGATTTGCCTCTTTCACGGTATCCACAACGGCTTTTTTTTCATCGTCTTTGAGGGTTACCGATTCTCCTGTTGTACCTAATATAACCAAAAAATCAATGCCGTTTTCCCGCAGGAAATGGATGTGGTTCTTTAATGCGTCATGATCTATGGAATGATCTTTTTTAAAGGGCGTAGCTACAGCAACACCTGTACCAGCAAATTTCTGGGTAAACATAACATTACTCCTCTTTATTGATTCGACTTATGTAATATTTGACTTGTTCTATAAAATACTTGATATCTTGACGCTCGTCAATCCGAAACATCATATCGTGTTCTTTGCCCGATTCTGATTCCATCCCGATTTTAAAGCGAGCTCTGGAGAGATTATTGACATATTTGGTGGGAAACTGATCCGGAGGGGTGAGATCAAACAGTATGTCAAAAGGTTTGGCTGTGAATTTTTCTATAATGGGATCATTGGGGATATACAGCCAGTTTAGATCTTTGATGGTGAATATATTGATGCGACTCACACCGATATAGTTGTTTGGGATTTCTTTTTCCGGACAGTAAGCAAGCGTAAAGGTTTGTAGTTTTTTTCCGGACAAAAAATCAAGGAATTCTTTTATGGTTTGATAGGACTGCCCGTGGTCCAGCGAAAACAATACCCCTACTGTTTGAGCAGTATCAAAGTTAAAAACTGCTTTTTTCCTTTTAAAAGCTTTTTGTCTTCTTTTTAACAGCCAGTTGGCCAGTTTTAATTTTGGCTTTTTCAAGATATTCACTTTATAATAATTTTCAGGTATCAAATATATACATTTCTTAAAAGACTAATGACGGATCATTTTTAAAAAATCTTCTTCTGATATGATCGGCACCCCGTTTTTTTTGGCTTTTTCCAGTTTTTTGGGTCCAATATCCTTACCCGCCAAAAGATAATCCGTTTTGGAAGATACTGAAGAAGTATTCTTTCCACCGTGTTTTTGAATCATTTCCTTCAGTTCTTCCCGTGAATGTTGGTTAAAGGTACCGGATATGACGATGTTTTTATCCTCAAGGTCGTTACTGACCGTTTCGGTGGTTTCTTCTTCCATTTCGAGTTTTACCCCGGCCTTTTTCAGTTTGTCAATGATTTCAAGGTTCCTTGGGTTTTGGAAATATTCCAGGATGCTTTCGGCTATGCGGGGACCGATCTCATTGATTTCGATCAGTTCCTCATAGGTGGCATTGGCCAGTTTATCTATGGATCGAAAATGTTCTGCAATTGTTCTGGCAACTGCTGCTCCAACGAATCTTATGCCCAGTGCATAAAGGACACGAGGGAAAGGAACTTCCTTCGATTTTTGAATGCTGTTGATAAGATTTTGGGCCGACTTATCCGCAAAACGCTCCAGTGTCAAAAGGTCTTCTTTTTTGAGAAAGTACAGGTCACCAAAGTCTTTCACAAGGTTTTTCCTGTAAAGCGCATCTATGGTAGCTTCTGCTGCTTCAATATCCATGGCCCTTCTGGATACGAAATGTTCAATCTTTCCTTTTATTTGAGGCGGACACCCGGTTTCATTCGGGCAATAGTGCCGGGCCTCGCCCCGAGGCTTGACCAGTTCGGTCCCACATTCGGGGCAATGCCTGGGAAATTTAATTTCATGGCTTTCCCCCGATCTCTTTTCCTTATTCACACCTACGATCTTGGGTATAATCTCTCCGCCCTTCTCAATATAAACGCTGTCATTAATCCTGACATCCAGTAGTTTGACCTGATCCTCGTTGTGCAGGGATGCGCGTTTTACGATGGTGCCACTAAGATGTACCGGCTCCAGATTGGCTACGGGCGTGACGGCGCCGGTCCGCCCAACCTGAAAGTCTACGCTCAACACCTGGGTTTCTACCTGTTCGGCTTTAAATTTATATGCTATGGCCCACCGTGGGGATTTGGCTGTGTATCCCAGTTCTTCCTGCTGGTCGTAGGAATTCAACTTGATCACCACCCCGTCTATATCATAGGGCAGGTTTTCCCTTTCTCGATCCCAGTAATTGATGTAATCAAAAATTTCGTCAATATTCCGGCATTTTTGTAACTGGGCCGAGATTTTGAATCCCCATTCTTTGGCTTTTATTAAATTTTCATAATGATACCGGTAGGGCAGTTTTTCTCCTGCCAGGGAATAAAGAAAGCAGTCAAGGGGGCGTTTTGCCACCATGGCTGAATTTTGAAGTTTTAAAGTACCGGCCGCAGCATTTCTGGGATTGGCAAATGGCGCCTCTCCATTCTTTTCCTTTTCATTATTAATTTGTTCAAAAGCCTGATGGGAAAATATGATCTCTCCCCTGATCACAAATTCAGGGGGATAGTCTTTTTTTCTCAAACTCAGCGGAATGCTTTTGATGGTTTTGACATTATCCGTTACATCATCACCCTGAATGCCGTCGCCCCGGGTTACTGCCTGTTCGAGCCTGCCATTCCGGTAGGTGAGGGAAATGGCAACCCCGTCATACTTGAGTTCACACACATATTCAATGGGTCCTGTGATCTCTTTTTTAATCCTTTGTTCAAATTCGGTGACCTCTTGAGGGGAGTAGGTGTTGGCCAGGGAATACATGGGATAACGATGCTTCGCCTGGGTGAATTCCTTGTTGAGGTCACTCCCTATACGTTGTGAAGGAGAATGTTCATCCTTTAAGTCGGGAAATTGTTCTTCAAGACGGATGAGCTCATTCATTAATGAGTCATATTCAAAGTCACTGATGGTAGGCTGGGCCAGTACATAGTATTTATAATTGTGTTCTTCAATCTCTTCCCTTAATTTTTTTATTCTTTCCTTCGCTTCTTCCTTATTCATTCGTGTAAAGCCTAATTATAGGTTCATAGTTCAATTAAATAATATCTTAAAGTTCGAATGTTGTGCTTCCCCGCCATGGAACCCGCATGCTTTATTCATTGCCTTGTTGTAAAGGTTCCTGGATGCGGGTTTCATTCGGTTAACAGTTTATTCAAGCTTTGAATTCTAATTTGATTTACAGGCTAAATTCATACACTCTGCTTGTATTGCCATGGAGCCCGCATGTTAATCATCTTCTTGTTGTAAAGGTTCCTGGATGCGGGTTTCATTATTAAAACGGGTTTGCACAAAATTAAAAAGCACTGATGAAAGAACAAGATATGGAAACCCTTCTTTCCAGCTCCTTTGTGAGTTGTTCCTATGTATAAAAACAGGGCTGTTCAAAAAGTTTTTATCTTCCTTGTGAAAGCCCTTTTATAACCTTTCCGGGTTCATTTAATAAAACACACACAATTACAAAATATACCCGCAGCCCACACAAAGAATTCAGATCACCGGTCTTTTTGAATTGATAACTTTTTGAACAGCCATTCAAGCCTTTGAATCATGCACGGAGCATAATTGGTGTTTG
>JAGXLC010000161.1:6913-9171 GCA_018334875.1 Bacteroidales bacterium
CTAATTATTTCTGAAATTTACCCATTAGTTCAGCCCATGCTATGGTGTGTTCCTCTACTTTTTGGTCGAATTCTTCCATAGAGTTAATGCTGCCCAGATTTTCAACATCAAGGGCATGGAGCCTGAAATAATATCTGTGAACCCCGGAAGGCGGACATGGTCCTCCATAATCTTCCTTTCCAAAGTTGTTCTCAACTTGTTTGCCTGGTACCGAATTTTCCTTAATTTCCCTGACATCTTTGTCAATGTCATAGACCAACCAGTGAACAAACGTTCCGATGGGTGCATCGGGATCTTTCACGCTTAAAGCAAAACTTTTCGTGCCTTCGGGAACATTTTCCCATCGCAGTTCGGGATTTAGATCCTCTCCTTTGCAGGAATACTTTTTGGGGATAAATTCCTCGTTTTTGAATGCCGGACTATAAAGTTCCATAGCAACACCTCCTGATTTTTCTGGTTTTTTATTTTTTTGTTTGGTGAACGATTGCAATCCCACAATGAAAACAACCAATATCAATCCAATTGTGATAATGAAATACCGTTGGATATCCTTTTTTGTCATTTTTTTGAATGCATTGATAGATTTTCAAAAGTACATAAATTACACAGGATTGTCAATATATAAAATCAATTCTTATTCACTCTGCTGTCAGAAATTTTATACCTGCTCCATTTTTATTATATTGCCGCCCTGATATGTTGAATTTTGCCTGCATTATTCACAAACGAATCCCGCTGGTAAGCGGGAAAGTTTGTGAATGCGGGATGGTTTGTGGGGTGGATGAAGGTCCGCCTGCGCTAGCTTCGGTTGCTTACGCTAAAGCTTCAGCGACAGCGTGCGGGCAGGCTCGCCTTCGCGAAGCTTCGGCGGAGCAAGGCAACCCCGCATTAGAAAAACCAGCTTTTTGCAAAAAAATGAAGCAAAAAGCTAGGTTTTTCAATAGCGTCAGAATTATTTTTGAATAATTCGGGTTAGGAGGTCAAATGATAATGTAAAAGGTTCATGGCTTTTTTCTGGCTTTTAAACTGAAAAATGGATATTTCCGGTATGTTAAGCTGAAATAGCTGAAGCCTTTTTTTCAAAAAAATAGGATTGAAATGAAAGATATCAATGAGTTCAAACGTCATGCCCATGAAGTGGTTGAATGGATAGCCCGTTATTTTGAAGAAATAGAAAATTATCCGGTCAAATCACAGGTTGAACCCGGAGAGATTGATCGGGAGCTGCCCGATCAGATGCCGGAGCAAGGAGAAAACATTTCTCAGATCCTCTCTGACTTTGATGATATTTTGATGAAGGGCATCACCCATTGGCAGAGCCCGAAGTTTTTTGCCTATTTTCCTGCCAATTCCAGCCTGCCTTCATTGCTGGCCGAAATGATAACTGCAGCCATCGGAGCCCAGTGTATGAAATGGGAAACCTCTCCGGCGGCGGCTGAGCTTGAAGAAAAGGTTATGAACTGGTTGAAAGGGGCTACCGGTCTTCCCGTTGATTTTCAGGGTACCATCCAGGATTCTGCCTCAACAGCCACGCTGGTTTCCTTGCTAACGGCAAGAGAGAAATTTACGGATTACAGGATTAATGAAGAGGGTTTTAGAGACAGCGGGCCTTTTAGGATTTATTGTTCTGAAGAAACCCACTCTTCCATAGAAAAAGGTGTAAAGATCGCAGGCTTTGGAAGAGAAAATCTGGTCAGGGTGGAAGTGGATGATTATTACCGGCTTAGGCCTGATAAATTAGACGAAGCCATTGAGCGGGATCAGGAACAGGGGAGGGTGCCTTTGTGTATCATTGCCACAATAGGTACTACGGGTTCAACAGCTATTGATCCTTTGGCTGAAATCGCCCGGATAAGGAAGAAACATAAACTTTGGCTTCATGTGGATGCCGCTTATGCAGGATCCACCCTGATCCTTCCCGAATATCAGTGGATGATTAAAGGGGTACAGGAAGCCGATACGTTCGTATTCAACCCCCATAAATGGCTCTTTACGAATTTCGATTGTTCTGCCTATTTTGTCAGGGACAAGCAGGCCCTGGTGCGTACATTTCAACTCGTACCCGAATATCTGAAAACCCGTTCGGATGAGGAGGTAAACAATTACTCGGACTGGACCATTCCGCTGGGAAGGCGTTTCCGCGCACTGAAGCTTTGGTTTGTCCTGAGGTATTATGGCCTTGAAGGATTGCAGCAAAAGCTCAGGGAACATATTGCAATGGCCGGGGATATGAAACAATGGATTGAACAGCACGATGA
>JAGXLC010000162.1 GCA_018334875.1 Bacteroidales bacterium
TGTAGGTATATTGCTGCTTACTTTCCGACTCAATACTACTTACGCTTCCAATCACTCAGTCCCTTCGTGCCCCCTCGCTCCCTCGCTCAGTCGCTCCATCGTTCTTTCGTTCTTTCGTTCCCTCGTTCTTTCGTGCTGTCGTTCCCTCGTGCCCTCGTTGTTTCGCTCCATCGTTCTTTCGTTCCCTCGTTCCCTCGTGCTGTCGTGCAGTCGTGCCGTCGTGCCGTCGTGCCGTCGTGCCGTCGTGTATTCGTTCACTCGTTCAGTCGAAAGACAGCCTCCGCAAACTGCTTTCCCAGATCAATGAAACCTTCGCTGTCGTAGTGCCAGGTGTCAGAATAATCGTAGTAGCGGGTGGTTCTGACGATGGCTGCGCATTCATCGGTGCGGGCGAATTTTTCCTGGGCATATTGCACCAGCTCGCCGTAATCCCATACTTTGCCATCATCGTCATCCCATGAATCGGAGATCTTGCCGATCACCACCGGCAGGTCGTCAACGTGGAATACGGCCCGCATCAGGTCCATCAGGCGTTTGAGATTGTTATAATAGCGTTTGGCTATTGCTTCCACGTGGGCGTCGCTTTCCCCCTGCATCCAGATGATGCCGGAGGGCACCCGGTGCTCTTCCCGGCCGTCGCCGTCAATGTCCTTCACAGCCATGGCATGGCGCACGGTCTTCAGAAAATGGTCGTACTGGTTGATGCCTTTTTTCCCGCGGTAGTCCGGCTCCCAGCAGCCGAAGTCTTCAGCCGCCACGCTGTCTATAGAAGTGCCTCCCCGCGAATACTTGATCAGGGCAATTTCGTCGTTGGGGTACAGTTCCTGTAGCTTTTGGGCAAAGGAAAGCTCAACACCGAACCGGTCGGACAGTTGGTTTTCCTTGCCATCCGAAGAAAATCCGGTTCCATGCCCGGGTCTTAGCTCCTCCCAAAGGCCCAGCCCACCGTTGGTTTGATCATCCCCGGCAGGATTGCCGTGGTAGATTTGAACATGCTCGAAAGTTTTGTTCAGCTCATCAGGCAGCTCCGAATTGTAACCATAGCCATCCATGTTTGACTGGCCACCCAGATAGAATAGTCGTACCGTATCTAGATCGGTTTGCTGGCTCAGGGCCATTGAAGGAATAAGCAACATAACAGTGATAAGGGTTGACAGAATATTTTTCATAGCTGTTTATTTTTGGAATCATACAAAAAACATAAAAGGCTATAAAGATAAAATAAAAGGCCACGAATGCACGAATAAAATATTCATCCGTGCATTCGTGGCCTTTTACGCTTAGCCTTCGACTCTAATTTCCTTTAGTCATTTGTGAATAAATAATCGTTACCACTCGCTGCACCATGGCAAGATATACATCCGTCCAGCTTACCCCTTGCAACGCTCTCCTCTGACAGCAGGCCATTGGGATGCTCTGTGTAGTCAATGCTTTCATCTGCCGGCATTTGAACGTATTCCCAGTCGGCATTTTCGGAATCATATCCCGATTCCCTTTTGAACATGGCAAAGGTTACAAATAATTGTCCATTTGAACCATCGGGATTCTTTTTATAGGTTCTTTTGGTAATTAAGGTCCCCTTCTCAATTGAAGATCCTACTTGATCCACATTGCCGTATACTTCCCGGATGGTCGAGTCTGCACTAATTCCCTCAGGTCCTCCATGAGCAAAATTTTGACCTGTGAAATCTCCCAAATGGGATGTTGCTTTGTCCAATTTGTCCTGGGTTAATTCTACTTTCTCGTCTTCTTCAACTTCATCATCGCTTTCGCATTGAAAAAAGAATATTCCTGCAAGCAGGGTCATTACAATAATTAACGCTTTTGTTTTCATAACTTTTGAATTTATGGTTTAAAAATAGAAATTATATCCGTGTTTCTGTGTCCTAATTGTTTACCGGATAACAGTTGATCAGCACCACCTCAAATAGCTTACCTGTACATTTGCCTTTTACTTCAACCTGATCGCCGACACGGTATTTTTTTGCCTGTTCAAGGGCATTGGGTGAGAATGAGCACCTGACCCCTGATGCTGGGTCCTCCCCGCCGGTTAAAATAAAGGTCATGCTGGTATCATTGGCAGCTTTTTCAGATATTTGGCCCGATACCTCAATGACTTCTCCGGCATATTTTTTGGTTGCCTTTTGCTCATCCGAATTAAATGCCTGAGTCAGCTCGTCGGCCGTTAAGGTATATTCAGGTGTGATCCCGGCAACATCCGGAGTGGTTTTGGTATACAAATAATATCCGGTTGCCGCCCCCCCGACTACTATTATCCCAATAATGATCAGGGCAATGTTTCTGATTTTTTTCTTTTTCATAATCACCGAATTTTACTTACCTTTTCTTCAGCTCAAAATCAACATGCACTTCAATTTCTTTGGCAATGTTGTCTCTCATTACCTTTGGTATATCGATATCATAGTCTGCGGGACTGACAATAAACATACCTTTTGCCGCGATTACGTTATCCTCCTTCACCGTCAGGGTGACATCCGTGCTGATCTTGTTGGTTACGCCGTGAATGGTCAGCTTACCGCTGACAGGCACCTTGTACTTTCCGGTTTCCGAGAAATCCACCTTTGACAGATCGGTGATCTTACCCTCCAAAGTGGATTTCGGATATTTGTCCGACTCCACATATTGCCGGTTAAAATCCCGTTGCATCAGGTCTTTTTTGAATTCAAACGATTTCATTAACAAGGTAACACCCACCTCGCCGGTTTCTGTATTTAATATACAGGCAACCTGCCGGTTATGGGCTTTAATGTCTTCTAACGGCGTTTGGGAATAAAACCAGATGTATCCTGACCTGGTCATGTATTCCTGTCCGTATATGTTTGCGGAAACAAATAATATTCCGATTAGTATGAGCGCAAATTTTTTCATAAGCCTATTGTTTTTGAAGTTTATGTCATATTGCAAATACCCTTAAAATGTTGAAACCAAAATAAATTCCACCCAGGTTAAGGCCGTTGTTGAACCATGGATCCGTAGTTTCAGCGATATAATAGGGCTCGATCATGGAGCGTGAGTTGGTAAAATGCAGTTGAAATACATGGCCGCCGGTGTGTATATCAAAACCAAGAGATAGATTATTGACATTGTCAAATGATTTGTCGCTGTCGAAAGGAGGCAGCACATAAAAATATTCCGCATTCAACCGCACCCATTTGGTCAGCCTGAGGCTTCCCCCCATGCCGAGAGAATAAATGTCATTGGGGACCTGAGGATTTTCCACCAGATTTCTGTGAATAAAGGTTGGGGTGATCTGAAGGGACAGATCCTCATTGAATTTCCTGGCGATGGGCAATTGGTGGGTGTAGGACATTCTGCCGGCAAAATCATCCTCTTTTTGAGGATTGTTCCATTCAATGGTATTAACAGAAATGCTTGAATGCAGGGAGATGGATACAGGCATGTTTTTCTTTCCCGTTGATTGCCTGGTAATGGCATATTTTTGAAAACCGTGATAGGTTTTTAATTCATTTGTACGTCCCAAACCGACCATGAATTTATCCGAAATGCCATATTCCAGGGTGAAATACATATTGGCTCCGTCGAGACCCCAAAAATTTCTCCATCCCTGTTGAAGGTCATTAAACCGGTGGGAAATCCTGAAATGAAGCTGGTCTTCTCCTATCTGTTCGATGGAATGCCCGTTGATTATTCTGGAAGATTTGAAGGTAGCCTCTGCATAATCGGTCTCCTTATCAACCATGGTATCCAGACGGCTCATAATGTCTTCCTGTGCTTTCAAGGAGAAACCGGAAAGCAAAAGGATTAAAAATGTTGCTATGGATGGTATAATTTTCTTCATAGTTAATTGTAATACAGTATTCATAGATTAATTGTTTAGAGCGCCTTCTTCAACCCATATCCTGATTTTTGCAATGGTACATTCGTCCAGCTTGGGCTGCCCTTTTGGCATATTTGAATATCCATCAGCATGCTGTACTGCCTTTAATACCCTGGTTGCTTTTTCCTGCACGGCTTGGTGATTATCAAGAACAATGTTGCCACCAATGGATGATGCATCACCTTCATTATGGCAGGCATAGCAATTGTTCTCCAGGATGGGTTGTATGGTATTGCTATAAGTTACATCGCTTGTATCACATGGCATGTCCATATATTTTTCCACCTCATTGTCGTAAGTGCAATGAGTCAGCAATAAAGGTATGCTTAACAGGGAAATAAAGACCAGCAAAACAGCTTGAATGTTTTTCATAAAAGTAAGCATTAGAAGAATTTAAGATTCAAAGGTATTAATTAATACAACACGAGGCAACATTTTTTTCGGGGGATCAGTTTTTTGCAAAAAACTCCCAAAGGCCTGCCAGCAGTAAAACTCCTCCAATTTACTGCCTGATTGATTGTTGTTTATATTCAGTTTAAATAAAATAACTGAGAAGAAACATCAGCCTGCCACCATCATCTTTGGCTATTGCATTATTTGACTTGCAGTTAATTGAGGGAGAATACGCTTAGCTTATACAGCCACGAATGTATGATAGGATTTTAAAAAATCATTCGTGCATCTGTGGCATGTGTTTAACAACTCGAAGAATACCCGGACGATCATTCCGAGTTTGAAGAAGATGATGACGACAACGATTTTTGAGTTTTAGTAAGATGAGCGTTATATTTTGAAAGGTTCTTTCTGACAAAAAGAAGGTATTGTAGCGAATCCCGCAATAAAGGCCACTAAAACAAAGATGGAGATAGAAATAATAAGTCGGGCTAGATGTCTGAATAATCTGTGGGATACATCAGATATTTGGTGATGTTTGAAACGGTGTTCTGGTACCTTTCTATCTCTTTCATCTCCTGCCAATCAGGATGGTTCCCGAAAGCATCCCAGTGTTCCTGCTGGGAGGTGGTGTCACTGAAAGTAGTCATATACATCAGGTGTGGAATATGGGCACTTGAAAGGGCCTGGCCAAAAAATACAGGTTGAAATCCCAGTTTTTCAAATAGCTCGGATTCCCCTTCATTGAACATCTCTACTTTCCTCCGGTGTAGCAGCTCGGTGGCACTTTCATAGCTTCTCAGTTCGTAAACCCTGGAAGTATTAGGAGCGTTGTGCTCGGGCACACTAAGATGGGGAGTTGCAGAGAAGGCTTTGAGTAAGAAGCTTTCGATCCTTTCATAAGGAGGTGCATCATGGGGAGCTTCAATATATTCTTTACCCGCCTTCTGATAGGCTTCATCCTGTTCAAGTTTCTTGTCCAGCATTTCAAATTCTTCCAGAGAGGAAAAGGGGATCAGTACCATTATATAATCCTGTTCCCTTTCGTCCATTTCCCGGGGCTTAAATACACCCACATTCGGGATGCCTGCCCTTTCCAGGGCGGGGAGGTAAGCATTTTCCAGGTATTGATCCATGATCGATTCCTGTTCAGCATTCTCGAGCCGGTACATTTTAAGCTGGTAAAAGTCCCTCGTTTTCTGGGTATCACATGCGGTGAACTGGAGTAAAACAGAGGCCAGTAAAAGGAAGATGATTTTTTTCATTTTTATAGTGATTTTTATAGGATCAAAAGTAATAAATATTTTAAAACGGTCCAAAATATATTAGAGAAATTCAACAACAACTAAATTACGAGCCAGGCTGATAATAATCCAAACATTTGTATAAATTCATGGAGTCCCTTAATTTTATAAGGAGGTAACTTTTGGATCCGCCTTAACATTTGATTATAATCTACATTCATTCTAACTCTTTTTTATTTATCTCATTAAAGTCCAAAGATATAAAATTTTTGGATTCGGGCTTATATTTGGGTGTTTTATGTTTGGCGGTAACGTACAACTTGTCCGGCCTTTGACGGACCGTGACCGGCCTTTGACGGTTATTTGGCTACCGTCAAAAACGATACTTATATGTTAGCGGTATGTTGTTATTCTTCAAGAAGTTCATCTAATGCAAACTTGGTCAGCATTTCATGATTGCCTTCAAATATTATTAACCTTAAATTTTCGAATTCCTTTTTTAAACAAATTTTTCTACCAGCAATATTCCCGAACTCGCCTAATGGTTTTCTTTTCTCAAGCAAGTTCAGTTTCTCTGAAATCGACACGTATTTAGAGCTATCAATAACTGATAAGTCAGTCAGTAACTTATTGTAAAAATTAATTGAATGGGTAATCGGAACACTTCCTTGTATTCCATCATATACTCCAGCATAAATGGACAGTTTTGAACTTTTTAATTTTTCTATTGGCGTTTCCCAATAAATCGGTGATTTCTGTGCTGCATTTTCAGTATTAAGTCCATTTTTTGAGCCCGTGCAATCAAGAATATCCTGAGAGTATTTATTGTTTCTTATTTTACTTTCATTGTACCATGCAATTAAATCAGTAATTGATGCCCAGGCTGAAAACTTTTTTATATTGTGTTTAGATTTCATAAATGTGCTTAGTGTTGCATAACCACCGCCACTAACACCAATAACAAATATTTTAGATGTGTCAGTATTAGAGTTCCGTGTTGCATAGCTTATTGCATCATCAATGTCTGCTAATGCTAATTCACTGCAACATGCATCAATTTTTCTATTTGCTCCGCGAAAATTTGGATGGATATAATTCAAATCTTTCTGTTTACAGATTTCTGCTAATTTGTCATTTTGTGAGTAATCTCCACTCCAGGTATGTAAACTTACAATTAAAGGTTTAAGCTCATCTGATTTTGATTTAAAGAAATATGCTTTCTGAACATTGTTATCTCTACTCGACTTAATTTCAACTAATTCAAAATCTTTGCTCCATTCAGTCTGTCGTGTATCATCAAATTTTATATAATTCTCAACAAATGGTTTTTTAATTAATGACCAGATCGTTTTATTTTGTCTTAGAAAAATTCCCACTATTATCCCGAATAATACAATCAGGATAAATGTTATCAGTTTTAAAAGTCTGTTTTTCATTGTTATGTCGTTTTTTTACAATTACCGCACCGGGTAGGTCAGGAGGAGCAAAACTCCTCCCTTCCCTCCTAAGAACCGTATCCCGATAAAATAATCGGGATAAACTTTGCCACTTCAGCGGAATACGGCTCAGGCGCTTCTGTGACGGGCCACCCGGCCGTTAATTTCCGTGTCATTATTAACAAATGTAGCAATTTGTTTGCATTGCTCATAAAATTTATAACATCCTCGCTAAGTACATGGGTGCTGCTGGCAGGAATTTCAGACCACTCAGGTTTTTATATATTGGCGGTTGTTTTGTCTTTAGTCAAATCTTCATTAGCAAATTCTCTAAACATCTCTCCGGACAAATCAGCTGTCATAGCATTTTATTTTTGATTTAAATTTATTATATTCCCTTATTTTCATCTTGTGTTAAAATAATCGATAACGGAACGCTATTTACACAGTGCGAGTTTAAAAACGGCGTTTCCGAGTCCGCCCGATACAAATTTTGCTAAAATCGAAAACCGAAGAAACCGGAAACCGCCCCGCATGGTGTATATAGCCTGTCAAAAACGATACTTAAATGTTGCCTGCTGGCATTTATTTCAACTCATAACTTGTACTTCTTCCACCAGCTTCTTCCTTTTTCAATATATTTTTGCTTATTAAATCGTTAATGTCTCGTATTGCTGTATCCTTTGAACATTTTGCTATTTTAGCCCATTTTGAGGATGTTAACTTACCTTCGAATCCGTCCAGTATTTTGTTTAATAATTTTTTTTGTCTTTCGTTAATTTCTGTTTCTGAATGTTTTTTCCAAAATTCGGCTTTGAATAGAACCCGGTTTAAGACAATATCGGTAGATTTAAGTGAATTTATCAAACAATTTAAAAACCACTTTATCCATTCAGTTATGTCAAGATTACCTTTTTGTGTTTTTTCAAGTATTTCATAATACTGTTTCCGTTCAAGTCTAATTTGAGCTGACATACTATAAAATCGTTGGGTGCTTTCATCTGATTGCGCTAACAACATGTCTGTCAGAGCCCTGGCGATCCGGCCATTTCCGTCATCAAATGGATGAATTGTGACAAACCATAAATGTGCTATAGCTGCTTTGAGTACTAAATCAGTTTCAATGTTATTGTTGAACCATTCTAAAAATATATTCATTTCATTATCAACTCTCGATGAATTTGGCGCTTGAAAATGTACTTTTTCTTTTCCCATTGCTCCCGATACAACTTGCATTGGTCCACTTGTATCCTTTCTCCAATCTGCTAAGGTTATCTTAGACATTCCACTTCTGCCAGTTGGGAACAATGCAGCATGCCAATCAAAAAGCCTTTCTTTGGTTAAAGGTTTAAAACAATTCTGTGTGGCATCAAGCATCATTTCCACAACACCATCAACATTCCGGTCAGATTCAACTGAACCGGCAATTTCCATTCCTAACTTTCTCGCAATAGATGAGCGTACCTGGTCTGGATTTAAAAACTCACCTTCAATCTCAGAAGACTTTAAAACATCAAGTGTTAAGGTGTCAAGAAAAGCTTCATTTCTCAGGTCGAAACCTAATGACTCCATTTTGCCAAATAATCTTCCCTGTAAATTTCTAGCTTTACTTAATAAACCTATAAATTCATCACTATTCCATTTAAAACTCGGCCAATCGTCCTGCTGATATATATAAATCTTCATTCGTTGCATATTTTGCGACAAATATACTGTTTATTTGTCGCATTTCAAAATAATTTATTGCATTTTTTGCAACGAATAGACAGTTTATTCGTTGCACCGTGGTTTTAATGCTTGCAGGCAACGGAAAGCCGTAAGCACCATGCGGGATGAAAGGGGTGCAATCCTATCCCCTGGTATAAAACCTTGCTGAATCGAACAGCTAAAGACGATAGAACGCTGCCCGCATGGTGCTTACAGCATGTTGAACTAAACCTCCCTTCGGGAGGCAGCTTTAGGCATTACAGAAAAATTTGGTCAATAAGGCGCTACGCGGCTCTAATAGAAGTCTGAAATTCAATGGATAATTATTGTGCTATTAGCTAAAAATAGCCGCTAAGCGCCTTTTTAGACTAGACTCTTAAATGATATGAGTAAAAGTACAATTTATTCGCAAGCCTGCCAAGAAATTTCTGGATTTCAAACGATGGGAGAAGAGTTTAGGACGTTGGAATAATTCTTAAAGAAAGCCACTTCATACTAATTTTGTACCATCTATGAAA
>JAGXLC010000163.1 GCA_018334875.1 Bacteroidales bacterium
AAGAACCTGAGCCTTCCTTTTGCTCCTGCAGCAAAATTCCACCGTTCATTTGGCCGGGAAGTATAGTCGATTTTCACGATTCCCGTATGTTGAACCGGGCGTAAGGTATTGTCAATGTTTTCAGAAAAAGACATTGTAGAGCTGTCTATGCTGTAACGGGTAGTATTTCTGGCATTCAGATTGTAATAGCTGACATCCAGTGTGAGTTCGTTGCTTTTGTTGAACAAATGTTTATAATAGAGAGAAGAAAAGGTCAGGTAATTGAGGTCTGTATCTGCTTTATGGGCACTCCAGTATTCATTATCCATGGCTGTGCCGTTGGCCTTCAGCATGACATCACCGTCATGTTCGTTTGAATAGGGATTGAAATATCCATAAAAGTTAAGCTGATTCTTTTCATTTAAATGATAATCTATTCCTGCATGGAAGCGGTGCGACCAGTTATTTTGCCTGACATTCCTTACAGAAGTGACGCTTGTGTTCTGTGATGGCTTGTTCATCAGGCGTACATCGTTTTGGATGATATTGAAATTACTCAGCTCACCGTTGTAAGAGGTGTAAAAATTGAACTTTTTTGTGCCATAGTTTATGCTGTAATTTGGAAAGAGGTAAACTTCCGACTTTGAATTTGGGATTTCCCCGTAGATCTGTCCGTTAAAACCCGTTTTTTTCTCTTTCAATATCACGTTGATCACCCCATCGACATCCGCATCGTAACCTGCATCTGGCACCTGCATCACTTCAATCTTATCGATCTGCTCTGCACTAAGTTGATTCAGATAGCTGATATCTCTTTCCTTATTATCAACCAACACAACAATCTTCTGGCTGCCGGCCAGGGAAACATGGTGCATCATATCTACCTGTACCCCCGGAATGTGCTTAATGGCATCCAGACCGGAATAGGAAGCTGCCTGTATTTTTTTGTTCATGAAAAAGGTGGTCTTTCCTTTTTCATCTTTTGCCCTGATGCGCTCCCCATATACAATGAGTTTTTCCAGCCTCACCGATTTTTCTTCCAGGAGAAGGGTTCCGGCTTGATACAGTGCCTTGCCGCAGGGCTTTACATCTACTTCTACAGGCTTATAGCTCGTATGGCTGATTTTAAGATAATAATTTCCTTTCTCTCCTGTTTTCAGTTTCCATTCACCGTCAAAATCAGTTGTTGTGCCCGTAATCAGGGTCGAATCCTGTGCCTGATAAAGAACTACAGTGGCATAAGGTATGCCCTCTCCGGTTGACTGGCTTTTTATTATCCCTTCCATGTGTTTTGTTTGCTGGCCATATGCAAGGATGCTCAGCAGGCTGCCACCAAGCAGCATCGTTGTTTTTTTTGAAATTCCATTCATGTTTTTTGATTTTAAGTTTCACATTTCTTTCGATGCAAAGAATGTGAACATCCCGTTATAAAGCAATTTTCCGGGATACATGGTAAGGTTTTGTTACCAGTGACAAATTTTTCTGTCCCGAAGGATGCCGTTTGTTACGAATGGAAATATTTTGGTATGAATGGTAAGGATCTCTCAGGAATGGTACCGGTCAATTTGGTCATTAAAAGCTTTAACCTTTTGTCGGGCGACGGATATGGATGCTTCTGTATTTTCAAGTTTTAAACGATATCCGGAGGCATTGCCCTTCTTCTGGCGGATCTTTTTCAGGTTGACCAGAAACGCCCGGTGGGTTCTGAAAATATAGGGTATATTGGCCAATTGTTCTTCAATGTCACCGATCGAATTGCGTATCACCTTTTTTTTGACTTGTTCCTCCAAAGTGAGATAAAAATTCACATAATTGCTGTCTGATTCGGCATACAGAAATTGGGAGGGGTAAAAGCTCAGCTTTTCCTTTTTCAGCCTGGATTGTATATGGATCATTTCTTCTTCCGGGAAAGCTTCGGCATCCCCTTCCGGGCTGGTCCGGTATGTGTAAGTATGCTGGTTGAGCCAATGATGATAGGCGAGGGCTGTAAAAAAAGTAAACGGGATGATCCCTATCAGAAAGGCATGAGTCAATGAATCGAGAAAGGTGGCCAGGTTCCACCTTTCAGCCGGTGGTTCTAGCAGAAAAGCTGCCAGGTAGATAACCAGTCCAAGGCCCAGAAGGATCAATAAAATTGAGGTAACTTCTTTTAAGAAGGTCCATTTGCTTTTGTCAGAGAAAATCCCTGTGTGTTTGATGAGATTGACAAAGCCAAAAACAGCCGCAGCAGCGATCAGGCAGTATATGGCCATGGTCGCTGTATAGCTTAGGCCCATAGATTCGTGGGTGCTTAAGGGTTTGTAGAGAACGACAAAAATGAAAAAGAACAGGGCAATGATCAAGCTTCCGGTCAGAGGCTTCCTGAGGATATAATTTTGTGGAAATTCATTTGTGAGCCAGGTATGGAAAAGTTTGTTCATTGCTTACTGGTTGTATTATAAGGATGCTTAAAAAGTAATTGTATAACCGAAAAAATCAATATTTAAATAAATTCAAAATATTTTCCTATATACTTCTCTCATTCAGTTTTTATACTTTCAGCTTAGATTTCATGATGCGGGTTAACTGCAATATTATTTCATCAATTATATCCATCTATTGATTTATTATACAAAGACCTATTTTATGGAGTAATCAATTTGTGTCCTTCGTTTATAATTATTGGTTTCAAAACATAACCTTCCATGAACTATTGCAGGATGAATATTTACTTTCCTGGCAAAGTTTTTAATTTTTACATCAGTAAAATTACTGGTATGATAAAAAAATTGATTCCATTTGTCTTGAGGAATCAGACTTTCCTGTGCAAATTTATTTGCCTCGTTCTCCTCATCTTTCTTTCTGGTTTGAGATATTAAATCTTCTTTAAGATCGATAAATTCTGCTTTTCTATCTGTCAACAGATGTTTAAAAATGTGTCCCAACTCATGAAAAAGCGTAAAAGTAAAATTATCTATGCGTTTGTGGCGCAAGGTCATACCTATTGCCGGATTTTGTCTTCTCCAAAAACTGATGCCATCAACAGGGGTTTTCTCCCCTTTCTCCTGGTATATCATTACAATTCCAAAGGATAATAAGGTTTCTTTAATCCTTTGTTGGGTATTCCAATTCTCATTAATAATATCAATCAGTTTTTTGATCAGTTTTTTTCTTTTTTCTTTGTTAAAGGTATCGACCTTTTCCTTTTTTGCTCTGTATTCTACAAGCTTCACCCAACCAATTAAATTCACAGGATTAACATTTAATTTTTCTGATTTTCTGAAACGGGAAAACCTTGGTTGTGAATAAATATCATCTAATTCATTTAATTTATAAATATTATATATGTTTTTTACAGATTGGATGTCTTCCAAAGGATCCCCTGTTAAATATTTTTGTTTTCGTAAAAATTTTACTGCAATTTTATCCTTATATTTATCCCATTCTTCGATAGCATTTTCCCTTTTCTGTAGCTTTTTATTCACTTTTGCTTTATCCAGTTCATATTGCTTTTGAGCATTAATCCAGTAATCTGCATCAATACCCAGAACTTTTTCAAGAAGTATAGCTACATCGGCTGTAATATTTCTTTTCCCTTTGATAATTTCATTTATCTGGCTTCGTTTCATGCCTAATTTCCCGGCAAGTTCTGCCTGTGAAATATTACGGGCTTCCAGTTCATCTTTAAGATCTTCTCCCGGATGAAATGCTTGTTCAGGAGTTAATTCATTAATGGTGTTGCTAGTTTTCATAATGTTTGCTGATTTCTTCGAGTTCTATAATTTCTATCTCATAAGGTGGCTCATTTGCCGGTATTTCAGTAAAAATAAGACGATATTGTTTGTTAATCCTAACTGAACTTTTTCCTTTCAGTTTGCCTGAAAGCTTTTCATAGTTCAAACTTTTAAACTGATAAAGCTGTTCAATTCTGGTTGCCTTAATCAGTTTGCTGACGGTTTTTTGGTATTGGCTCACCAATTTTGGGTCAGATCTAAATCTTTTATCTCTTACTTTTTTCCCACAATATAAATCAGCCAGGTATTGCTTCTTATATTTTATTTTCATTACAAAATTAAAACATTTTTATTGTGTTCACAAATCTGTGAACACAATAAATCAAAATCGAATTTTGAAATCCAAAATACTTATTATTTCATTGACGGCAAAATATCTTTGATGGAGAATGATCAACATTTTTTTTAGTACATTACCGGTCAAATTCTTGCTTTTTTTGGCAAAACTTGCCCGGTAATGTACTGTAATAACATTGGTTTTAATCAGTCTTTACCGTTTCTAAAAAATCTATTTCATCAGTTTTTTAAAATATCTCTTGCGCTGTTAAAATATCTTCTCGAAGTGATCGATCCTTTTATCCCGGTAAGATACTGTAGAATTAATACGGTTTTTTTAGGTGTTATGCGGAATATAACTTTTATTAAGACATACCGTATCAAAGAATAAAATGAGATGTTGCAGGAATAGCCATTTTTTGTTGTTTATGGATTTTTTTTAAAGTCATCTATAATGGATACCAAGGCATCACTATTATTGTTTTTATTTTGTTTTTTCATGGTTTTTCCCTTTCCTGGCTCTGCCAATTCAAACGAAAGCAGCTTATTACCGAGGAATGCAAAGTTCCGGAATTACAGTTTGGATGATGGATTGGTTGGGGTCACGGTTACTGATATATACCAGGATCATCAGGGTTTTATCTGGCTAGCCACAGATAACGGTTTAAGCCGCTTTGACGGTTATGAATTCAGGAATTATCAACCTAAGCCGGATGATCCCGGATCATTACATTCGGGTTATATTCGCAGTATTTACGAAGATCATCAGAACCTATTATGGATAGGCACAAATAGAACCCTTGAACGATTTAACAGGCACAATGAAGAATTTGAACTCATGTTCACAGTTCCGGATGATGAGGTATATGTGAGTAAGATGTATGAAGATACAGAACATAATTTATGGATTGGTACCCATTCCCACGGTTTATTGAGATATAAACCCCGTAAGGATACGGTTGTCTCTTCTGAGGTCAATTCATGGTATGCCGATGATATTCAGGTAATATATGATATTACTGAAGACGATGAGGGATATTTATGGCTGGCAACTACCAACGGGATTTATAAATTGGATATAGAAAATCACACGAGTGAACATTTTTCTCATGATCCTGGCAACCCGAATACGATTCCTTCAAATAATGTATATGATCTGGAGATAGACTATGATCAAACCATTTGGATTGCCACTTATGGATCGGGTATTTGCAATTACGATCCGGTTAAAAACAGTTTTACAAGGTATAAAAGCTCTTCCTCAGCAGGTTCTTTGAGCAGCGACCTGGTGCGCTCCCTGTTGGTCGATTCTCAAGGTCATCTATGGGTAATTTCTGAATCGGGTCTTGATTTGTTTCAAAGAGAGAAACAAACTTTCCGAAATTATCATCATATTGATAACAACCCCAATTCGTTAGTCAATAATAAATTGTGGTGCATTTATGAAGACCGCCAGCAAAATATTTGGCTTGGCCATTATCTGGATGGTGTTAGTTTTAGTGATTTCAATACCAATAAACCGTTTTATAACTTGTCTGCAAAATCTTACCCTGTGACTTTGAATAATAAATATGTCAATGATATTATCAGGGACCATCAGGGAAAGGTTTGGATTGGTACTGACGGGGGTGGCATCAATGTTTTTGATGAATCAAAAGACGAAGTTCAAACGATGCGTTATAGTCAAGATCCCCGATCTACCAATGTTATCTTAGATTTTCTAAAACACAGCAATGGCAACATTTATTTGGGCACCTATCTGGATGGTTTGTTCAGGTATAAACCTAAAACCGGAACAATGACCGGGTATAAGCATTCTGAAAATGTAAGCGGGGCCAGCCAAAGAAATGATGTCAGAGATATGGCCGAAGATGAAAGTGGGAATATCTGGACTGTTACATACGGTGGAGGGGTAAATGTGTTTGATCCAAAGCAGGGAACTTTTATAGAGCATTATGGTCAATTTGTTACAGATACACAAAAGAAAATAAATAGTAGCTGGTTATTTTCAATCTACATTGATTCAGATAATATTGTATGGCTTGGTTCAGTGGAAGGCCTGACCCGGTTAGATCCCGCAACTGAAAGCATACATTATAAATCCGGTATTAGTGGTTTGGAGTCAAACACTGTTTATTATATTACTTCCGACCGGAATGGAAAACTTCTTCTCGCAACGAATAAGGGACTGTGTATTTACGAGCGGGAGAATGATTCGGTTAAATGGCTTAAAAAAAAGCACGGCCTGGCTCATAATGTTATTCGATCTGTAGCCGTGGATAAGGAGAACAATTACTGGATAACTACATTTAAGGGATTGTCAAAATATTTAACAGAAAAAGAAGAATTTATCAATTTTTATGAGCCAGAAGGGATATCAGGAAATCAATTTCAGATAGGGGCGAGCTATCTCTCGGAGCAAGGTAGGATGTATCTTGGCACTACAGAAGGGATGACTTACTTTTCCCCCCAGGAGATCACGATAGATTCTTTAGTGCCCTCTGTTCATTTTACCAGTCTTAAGATTTTCAATCGTCAGGTTAAGCCCGGTGATACATTGGATGGGACAGAGATTATGAGTGAAGCTATATCGGAGACTGATACGGTATTTATGAATTACCAACACCGGATGTTTACCCTTGGCTTTGCAGCCCTGGATTATACCTCCCCCGAAAAGGTTCGCTACAAGTATAAGCTGGAGGGATTTGATGAAACATGGATTAAGGCTGATGCCCATAATCGGGTAGCTACCTATACAAATCTTGATCCCGGCACTTACACATTTAAAGTTTTAGCCACCAACAGCGACGGGATATGGGCTTCTCATCCTACAACCCTTACAATTGATATTACCCCTCCTTTCTGGTTGACGCTTTGGTTTAAGATTCTCATTGTTGCCTTTTTTATTCTGTTGTTGACAGGGATTTACTATTACCGGGTTCGTCAGATCAAACGTTTAAACGAAAAATTAGCGCGACAGGTAGAAGCCAGAACCAGTGAAATCCGCCAGAAAAATGAGCAGTTGCAGAAGCAGGCAGCGGAATTAAATGAAATTAATGCAGCCCTTGAAGAGCGACAAAACCAGATAGAGGAGCAGGATAAAGAACTAAAGTCCCAGCGGGATCAGTTAAAAGAAGCCAATGAGGAGTTAAGAAAATCGAATACCACCAAAGACCGGTTTTTCTCCATTGTGGCCCATGATCTGAAAAATCCTGTAAACAGTCTTCTTGGTTTTTCCTCCTTTTTTAAACAGAGGTTTGATAAACTTAATGATGAAAGGAAATATGAGTATATTGACCATCTTCATTTTGCCAGCCGGCAACTTTATAATTTGCTGGAGAATTTATTAACATGGGCTAAGAACCAACAGGGACAATTTGAGTTTCATCCCCGGGCTGTTAATTTTCAGAATATTCTTGAAGAATCTCTTAAGCTGATAAAGAGCCGTATTAACGAGAAGAACATTGAAGTAGTTCGTAAGACGATACCCGATCTTCAGGTATATGGTGATTTTAATATGCTTTACGCAGTTATCAGGAACCTGCTATCCAACGCGGTGAAGTTCACTCCTGAAAATGGAGAAGTTACTATAGAAACAATCATGGAAGGAGAAGACCATGTACGCATAGCTGTGTCCGATACGGGGATGGGTATACCTGATGAGGTAAGGGAGAACCTTTTCCGCGTTGATGGCAATATAAGTCGAAAGGGCACTGATGGAGAGAAAGGCTCAGGTTTGGGTCTGATCATCTGCAAAGAGTTTTTGGAAAAACATGATCGGGAATTATTCATTGAAACCGGGGAAAATCAGGGTACCACATTTTATTTCTATTTACCTGTAGCCGGAGCTTAGTTTTGTTTTTGATATCGTACAAATCGATGTTTTTTGAAAAATCCAAATATTTCCTGACTCAATTTATTATACATTCAAAATTTCGGAAAAAATCGGGAATGTACCCCCAGTAGTTTGGAAAGCTTAGATAGTAAAGAGCCTATTTTCAACCTGTGTTAAAGATTTCTTTGTTGTAGGTGTTTTTTTCAGTATAACTCATCGGTAAATTTTTGTTGATAATTAATTGTAACCTAAATTTCTAAATTGAACTTTTGTTTCAAAGATTCTTATTTACCAAAGGCTATTTTGAAATTAATAGCCTTTATATTTCATACTTGGTTACTTTTTTGGCTTCATTTCGGCAATATTATTTTTAAACATTCTAAATAATTTGGTTTTCAATTGACTATCAGACATACTCCTCCCCTTTCAATAAGTAGATTGTCAATTTGTTAGTCCTTTTATCCTTTATGCTGCATCTTGAAGCCTGTCAAATTCTATCCAGTTGTATTTATAGTAATAGTCAGCATACATTTTGGATTTTTGAGCCTCCAGTGCTTTGATCCGTTTTTGCATAAGCGATTGTAATTGTTCCTTGTTGGCCTGATGCTTTTTGGTTAGCTCCTTTTCTTCTTTTTCCGCTTTTGCAGGATCCTGTTTATAATGTTCTTTTAGCTGTCGGGTCTGCTTCTGAAACTCCATGTCCAGCTTCATTATTTTTTGGTTGTACCGGCTTTTGGTGGTTTCAATTTCTTTGGACAACCGGTTGATTTTACCGGCCAGTTCTCTGTCCGATAAAGATTCACGGGATTTTGTATTTTCTGTTTTTTGTTGAATGGATTCGTTTTCCAGAACCGTTCCGGGGAGATCTTGTGTATTGTCAAACTTGTTTCTTCTGGTATCGCTCGTTTGAAAATACCGGCTGGCTCCTTCCCCTTTTTTAACCCACTTCAGATTCGATACAGCATTGTTCCTTTTGTTTCCGTCTATATGGATCACTTCCGTTTTGTTTTCAGGATCATCGTTGTGGAGCAGTTCTTCAGCAACAAGTTTGTGAATGTATCGGACATATTGCTTGCCATCCACCGTCAACACCACCGTGTCATAACCATTAAT
>JAGXLC010000164.1 GCA_018334875.1 Bacteroidales bacterium
TATTAAAAGAAGGCTGAGGCTGAGGCTAAGAGGTAGAGGGGCTTGAGTTCATTGATAAATTGTTACATTGATAAAAAAGAGGCTGAGGCTGAGGCTAAGGCTAAGAGTAGAAAGGCGACGGTCAGATTGTTACATGGTTACATTGTCAAATTATTGATTATAAGCACAAGAGTTAGAAGATTCTGGCAAATTTTGCCAACTGCTTTTTGCCAACTGCCAACTCAAATAATAAATTCAAGTATTTATGCATCAAACGTTAAACCTCAAACATAATATTATGGATCTATCGACAACATACATGGGACTGGAGCTGAAAAACCCCATCATCGTAGGGAGCTCTGAACTGACCAACAAGGCAAAAAAGATCAAAAAGCTGGCCGATGCCGGGGCTGGTGCTGTGGTGCTGAAATCCCTCTTCGAAGAACAGATCATGATGGAGGTGGATGCCCAGCGCGTCAATAACATGTACGGGTCTTTCAATGACGTGGAAAACTATGTGGCTTTCTATACCAAAAAGCACAACCTGGATAAATACCTCAATCTTATAAGGGAATCAAAAGACGCTGTAGATATCCCCGTCATTGCAAGCATCAACTGTATTTCTTCCAGCGAATGGGTGGATTTTGCCAGGCAAATTGAAAAAGCCGGAGCCGACGGCCTGGAGCTCAACGTGTTCATTATGCCCAATGATCCCTCCTATGATGGCTCCACCCTTGAAAAGGTGTATTTTGACGTGGTAAACAACATCCAACAGCATATAAGCATTCCCGTGGCATTGAAGCTTGGTACGTATTTTTCCGGTTTGGCCAGAACATTCATTGACCTCTCCAAAACCGGTATTTCCGCCATGGTGCTTTTCAACCGTTTTTACTCACCAGATGTCAACCTGGATAAGGAAGAGATCAGGCCCTCCCACATCTTCAGCCATCCTCATGATATCAGCACTTCCCTGCGGTGGATCGGTATGCTTTACGACCAGGTAGAATGCGACCTCTCCGCTTCCACGGGAGTACATGACGGCCATGCAGTGATTAAAAACATTCTGGTCGGTGCCAAAGCCACCCATGTGGTATCGGCGCTGTATAAAAATTCCGAAAGCCATATCGGCACCATGCTCCAGCAGATGGAAAGCTGGATGGATTCCAAAGGCTACCAAAGCCTCGCCGATTTCAGGGGTAAGCTGAGCCAGGCCCATATCAAGCAGCCGATGATGTATGAACGGAGCCAGTTTATGAGGTACTACTCCAACTACGGAGACGCAAAATATTAGATGGTATCAAACCTCCGGTAATTCTCATTCATAAGGACGAGGCCATTGAATAACATTGCTTTTCATCAGTAATTGCTCTAAGGTTTTTCTGACACATCATTTATGGCTTTCTGATCATAGGTATTCCAATCGTTTGTCAAATAGAATAACCATTCTATAAAAATTAAACAACAATACTTCTTTTTTTGGGTATATTTGTTCGGAGATCATAATCCAATGATGGCTAAGTACGCTAAAATATTGCTGTTTTTAGCAGGATTCATCCTGACTACTCAGGTTTTCGGACAGTATGAGTCCAAAGACAACCATACCGGATACTGGGATGATGCTGCAACATGGATCGACGGCTCCTACGAACAGGATCCGGTCAATGATGATTATGCAGTCATTGAAGGTCTGGTGGAATGGGAACCCGAACCCAACGATTCCACACTGAACTTTAATCTTGGAGGAAATCCTCCGGGTGAAGGTGATTCGGCATTGGTAGTCAGAGATACCTTGATAGTAAACGGGAACTTGAATTTTGCCAACAAAAACAATCTGTATATCGGAGAGGGCGGGATGTTGATCATTTATGGAGACCTCAGCGGTGAAAACTTGATAGAAATAGATCCTAATGGATATCTGATTATTGAAGGAAATCTGATATTCAACAATGAAAACTCGGGAGAAATCTCTGATGGAAATGGAGATAATATGTATATAGGTGGGGATAAAGAGAATTGTACGGACACTGAATGCAATACCATCAATAACGACTCCACCGACCTGGTCAGCGACAGCCTTGATGTTTACGATTACTACAAGGGCCAAGATCCGGTCAATAGCGGACAATATACCATCAGACCTCAGAGCACGGACATCTGCGATCGTTCACCACAGCGTGTTACACTCTATTTTTCTGATGCTGAATCAATGGATGAGCTCTACTGGCAGGAGTCACCAGATGGAGAAACTTACTCCAAAATAACCGGAACGGACGGACAAGGCTCGCTTACGATCACTTCCACAGAAACCCGATTCTACCGCATACAATACTCCAACGACGGAGGTAATACCTTCAATGCTTCCGATTCTGCAGTAGTATATTGTGATAACCTGTGTACCCTTTCCGCTTCCATCTCCCTCACTTCGGGCAGCACCCCGGCTTGTTACAGCGAGGGAATCAGCTATACATTCGAAGCAGAACCTGCCGGTGCTTCATCCTATGACTGGGATATATCTCCTGCAACAAATTCCCAAAATGGCGACATCTCCATAACGAAAAATGAAAACCAGGCCACTTTCAGCAATTATACAAATCCGGACAGTCCTTCGCAAGAATACACAATAGATGTGACAGTTTCCGATGAAGGCTGTTCCGACACAGCTTCCCAAACCGTCACCCTTCAGAGGCGCCCGGAAACAGGCAACACCTATTATGTGCCCAATGATTTTGCTAACCAATAATTCTGGACTCGACCAGGAAAAGCATATCATTTCGGGGCTGACAGAAAAACTGAAGTATATTTAGCCAGTTGGCAACGCAGCATGTCATTCAACAATCCTTTCCTATAAATCAGTTGAAAAAAGAATTTAATCATCTCCACTCCAAAAAATCAATAAAAAAATCAGTAAGAAAATGAACAAAGACCCCTTAAATTACATATACATTATGAAAAATGCAATTATTTCAACAATCGAATCGCCGCCTTAAATTTTTATATATTCGCGACGAGGATTTTTAAAGAACAGGACTTTAAATGAAACCATATATTGAAGAGTTGATCAACGACCTGCAGGAAGCAGCGGAACAGGCAAATCAAAGAGAAGGAAGCAAAAAAGCAAAAGGCAAAGATACGCTCTTAAACCAACTCTGCCAGCCCAAAGAATACCACTTCGGCAATCCCCGGAAATTAGAGGAAATACTAGGAATTCCAAGGGCAGCTTTTCCGCCGGAACATTTATTAACTAAAGAGGAAAAGGCCGGTCTGAGTAAAGCTATGGAAGAACTGATGCAGACGTGGGGTTTTTATACAGATTTTCCACCAAGGGTACCTATGCATCTGCGATATCCAATGCTCAGGAAAATATGGAAAAGCGAACAAGTCTATACCGGGATGGGAGTCAACTACATTGATGTATGTGAGTTTGAGGAATCCTCCTGTCCCTATCCCAATTACTGCAACATGTGCAACCTCATCAGGGAGCAGGAAAAGCTCTACAACGATTTGATGAAAAAGCGAAGTGACAATCAGAATTCTGATAAGAATGGGTAAGAAGTTTCAACCGATTTCCTGCTTAAGCTATATATCTGCAAAGCTCAGGTTCAAATCATTCCTGAAGAAGTCTCGCTGAAAATGGGAAAAATCGAAGCCTGCCCCGATGAAAATCGGAGAATCTCGGCAGAGCATTGAATATAATATCTGAAATCCACTTGCTTTTATCTTTCAAAAAGAAATCAAAAAAATATTATCTTTCCTGAAAAATAATTCTCCGGATGACTAAAACCTATTTTGTTTATATACTCACAAATAAAAGAAATGGAACACTTTACATAGGTTTTACAGATGATCTGGAGCGCAGAGTCGGTGAACACAAAAGGAAGGAAGTAGATAGTTTTTCAAAGAAATATCACCTGGATAAACTTGTTTATTATGAACAATTTGATTCCAACTCGGAAGCTTTTCTGAGAGAACGCAGAATGAAAAAATGGAAAAGAGACTGGAAAATTCAGCTCATTGAATCCATGAATCCACAATGGAACGACCTTGCGTGGGACTGGGAGTAATAGACAAGAAATATAAACCAAAGCAAAGGCCAAGATTCCGGCTTTCCGCTAGCGCTTCAGCCGGAATGAACTTTTAGCTGAAGGTCGTAGATTTAGATAAGCTTAAAACTAAAGTTAATTTTAAAAACCTTCGGGTCTTTTCATACCGAAAACATATTTATATCTTCAATCTTGGGGTCCACATCATTCCTGACGTAGCGGAGCGGAGATCAGGAATCTTGACCGAACATTAGATATAGTATCTGATAAATCCCATTTTGTGCTGCAAGCAATATCCTATTTGAATGCCAAAGCCAGGATTCCGGCTTTCCGCTAGCGCTTCAGCCGGAATGAAGATGTACCTGTGGCATTCACCATTTCCAATCAATCATTCTATAGATTCCCTGCTCCCTGTTGTGCTGTCTCTCCGGCTTCCTGTTTCTACTGATCTCCTGGCAGATTGACCTCCGAGACGCAAGCATTGCGTCTCTACTGCTATAACATGTAACTCACTACCCCCTGCTCACTATTTTTCCTATTCCCGGCTATTCTGCCAGAATGATCATTTTCATGCCATCCATTGAGACAGGCCATGGCCTGTCTCTACGCATCTAATTCCTTTTCTTCCATTCTTCTCTTGTCACCCTGAAATCAGACTCGTTGACCCAGCCGGCGTCGATGTCTTCGCCCTCCATATAGCGGTTATAAAAATTGCGGTGGGCTTCGCCGGCATATTCATATTCGTCGAAAACATCACCCTCGCCTGACATCCGGGGATCTCCCTGTTCTTTCAGCTTACTGAACAATTGCTCCTGCAACCGGTTTTTTACCTCTTCAAATTCCGGATCACCGGCCAGGTTGTTCATACAGTCGGGATCCTTCTGTATATTATACAGCTCCTCCCCGGGTCGCTTGCCAAAGCAAAGCTCCCAGTAATCTTGTGGTTCTGACTCACCCCGGCGATCGAGCACGACAGTTTTTGTAGGACTACCGTCACAGTTCAGGTAACCTGTTACCGGTGGTCCGGCAGGCCAGCGGGAAGGTTCAAAATTTCTCAGGTACAGATATTGGTCGGTGACAATTCCCCTTACAGGATAGCTATTGTCATCCGGGCGGCCCACATCGTGCCGCTCCTTACCTATCAGGGCGTAATTTCGGGTGGTATCAACCAAACCCGATTTTTCAGAATAGAAAATATCGATCAGGCTCTCGCCTTCGATGGGCTCCATCTCTGTTTTCTCAGGATTAACCCCTGCCAGCTCAAGAAAGGTGGGCGCAAAATCGACAAAGCTCACAAAATCATCTACTTTTCGGCCGGGGTTCACAATACCTTCTGCCCACATAATGGCCAGCGGCATGTGATTGGAAGGCTCATAGACCTGACCTTTTATCCGGGGAAACGGCATACCGTTATCGGCAGTGACCACCACCAGGGTATTTTCCAGTTCTCCCCGCATTTCAAGCAAGGTTAGCATCTGACGTAGGTGCTTGTCAAAATATTCAATCTCGTAAGCATAATCCAGCATGTCTTTTCTCACCGAATCATTGTCAGGCCAGAAATCATATACATCATCAATATCCGATAACTGCTTTCCGGCCTTATTTATACCGGCACGGAATTCATATGCCCGGTGCGGTTCATAGCCGCCATACCAGAAACAGAAAGGTTTATCCCCCGAACGGTCATCCAGAAACTGTTTGAAATTGCCCGCGTAGTCGGTATTGGAAATATAGGAAGCCGGAGGCTCGGTTGTCTCAGATTGGTAGGGTGTGCCGGTCAGATGGCGCGGCTCGCCGTTTCTTGTCCCCGGATCCCCGGGAGCCCAGCCTTTACCAGTATATCCTACAAAATAACCGGAATCGGAAAGTTCCTCGGCATAGGTCTTAAATTTTTCGGGGAAATAAGGTACATGGTTCGCAGCCTCTTCCAGTTGCCAGGAATGCCGGCCTGTAAGCAGGATGGACCGGCAGGGAGCACTTTTGGCATTGTTTACATAAGCATTATTGAAAAGGATGCCGTTTTCGGCCACCCGGTCGAAACCAGGGGTTTCTACCCATTCGGTGCCATAGGCGCTCATATGAGGATAAGAAGCATCATCTGCCATGGCGAAAAGAATATTCGGGCGTTTTCTTTCATGGGGCTTCTCCTTCTGGCCGCAGCCAAATGCACTAAACATAAGCGTGCCTGCTAATGCATTGATGAAAAAATAAGATGGTTTCATGATATGAGGGTTTTTGGTTGTATTTTAAAAGCAATGATTGAAAACAAATATAAGGATTTTAAAAATAGTAAAAAATGAAAAAAGCCGGATAGACACAAAATTATCCTTGAATCAATCCTTGCTATTTTTTATAATAAATTGCCGTTGGAAAAGAATGATAAACATTCTGGTATTATCATTGTTAAAAAAAAGATGTATAAATTTGTATTCAAAGTTTTAAGAATGTATGAATGCTGACAAAACAATCAATCTGAACGATCTGGTTGAAAAGTACACGGGCGATTTGTATTCCTGGGCATTACACAAAGTATCCAATGCGGAAATAGCCAAAGACCTTGTGCAGGATACATTTTTGGCGGCTGCAGAAAAAATTGATACCTTCAAAGGAAACAGCTCCCCGAAAACCTGGCTTTTCGCCATCCTTAACAACAAAATCACAGACCATTACCGAAAAAAAGTCAATCAGACGGTAAATATCGACCATCAGTTTTTTTCCAGATTCTTCGATGAAGAAGGAACCTGGAACAAGGATAAATTACCCGGGGACTGGAAGGAAGATGAACAGCATCTTCTGGATGATACAAATTTTCAAAAATTACTTGATGAATGCCTTGAAGCGCTCCCCGATACGTGGAATACAGCAATAAAATTAAAATATCTTCTCAGCAAAAAAGGCAGGGAAATTTGTCAGGAACTTGGAATTTCCCCTTCTAATTATTGGCAGATCATCCACAGAGCCAAACTGCAGTTGAGAGATTGTATTGAAACAAACTGGATAACAGACCTTTAAACAAAAAAATAAATAAGTGAAAGATTAATGACATTATGAAGAAAATTATGCACATACTCTTTCTTTCGTGTAAGAAAGCAACAGAACTGATTGAAAAAAGAATGCACTTTGGACTCTCATGGATGGAAAAACTGCAGTTAAAAACCCACAAGATGATGTGTAGCGCGTGTACGCACTATGAGAAACAAAGCGAATTAATTGAAAAGGGAATTGCAAAAAGCAGTAAAAAAGACTTTTCCCAGGAGGATGTTGATCAATTAAAACAACTCATTCACGATAAACTGGCCCATAAAAATTAATAATCAATAGATTAAGTAGAGTCTACAAAAATCAGTTATGAGCAGAATTCAGGTCATTCAACCCGAAGAAGCCACCGGCAGACTTAAAGAAATTTATGACGACATAATGGAAAAAAGGGGGAAAATTGCGGAAATCCATAAAATACAAAGTCTGCGACCTGAAAGCATTATAAAACATATCGATTTGTACCTCGAAATCATGTTTTCAAAGTCGGAATTATCCAGAGCTGACAGGGAGATGATGGCGGTGATCGTATCGGTATTTAATGAATGTGAATATTGCAGGTTGCATCATGCGGAGGCGCTTAATCACTACTGGAAAGATGAGGAGAGAATCAACCGGTTAATCAGCAATTTAGAAGATGCCGGATTGAGCGAACACCAGAAAACCTTGTGCCGCTTTGCAAAGGAACTGACAATCAACCCGGGCAGTTTTACAGATGATTCCCGTATTGAATTTTTGAAAAACAAAGGATTCAGCGATAATGCCATATTAGACGCTACCCTGGTGGTGGCCTACTTTAATTTTGTAAACCGGATTGTCCTTTCCCTGGGTGTAGAAGCCGATGAAGAAGAAGTAAAAGGATATAAATTTTAAGCGAAGAGACCAAAGAGAACCAAGCCGACTGGTGTCCTGTGTGTGAGAAAAACGGCGATAGAGCCATGAAGGCTCTAATTAGGGCAAACAACGAGGACGGTACAATTCAATTTGTGGGCAATGACCTGACCAATGAGAAAACAAAGGAAAAATCAAATACAAGTTGAACCAGATACATAAAACATGACACCAACTATCAGTATCATTTACGGCTCTGTCCGAACCAACAGGCAGGGAATCAAAGCAGCAAAATACCTTGATAGTAAACTCAGGGAAAGAGAGATAAACGTTCACTTTATCGATCCCCTGGAGTATCGTTTACCGCTTCTCGACAAAATGTATAAAGAATATGATCCCGGAACAGCGCCGGAACCCATGGAAGACCTGGCGGGAAAATTTGCCGGATCAGACGGATTTCTTATTGTAACGGGGGAATATAACCACAGCATCCCGCCGGCTCTTAAAAATATTTTAGATCACTTTCAGAGTGAATACCTTTTCAAACCTTCTGCCATAGCTTCCTATTCAGCAGGTATGTTTGGAGGTATGAGAGCTGCCGTTCATCTCAGGGTCATTTTAGCCGAGCTGGGCATGCCAGCCATTTCATCCATACAGCCCTTTCCGCGTATTGGAAATCTGTTTGATGAAAACCTGAATCCCCAAAACGAACATGTCGATCCCTCAACCTCCCGTTTTCTGGATGAATTCCTCTGGTATGCAGAGGCTCTGAAAAGTAAAAGGGACAAAGGAACACCATATTAATCAAATCTCTGAACATATAAAAAGATTTCTGAAATAAAGAAGCCATTGATAAATTTACCGACCATTATTTGTATTTTGAACATATGTTCATTATATTTGCAATGAATTTAATTAGTGTTTGTCCATAAAGTCAAAGAAATTTGAAAGAGTCTTGTCTAGAATGTTCGCTGGCAAGGCTTGCGAGTTTTGAATGCCAGGAGTTTACTTGATGTAATCGACTGGCATGAAAAACGAGCGTAACGCAGCCAGCGGATATTATAGACAG
>JAGXLC010000165.1 GCA_018334875.1 Bacteroidales bacterium
TTCTTATATGGTGTTTTTTGAGGATAAGGAAAGCCATGACATCTACCAGGAACATCCCATTCATCAGGAATTCATTGATGAATACCAGCACCTCTGGAAGAAAGTGCAAGTATATGATGCTGTAATGAAATAAACATGTAACTACTGTGAAACGTCTAAATCAGAACGTCTGATCATGCTAGTATAAAAATCAATGATTATGAAAACATACAATTTTAAGATTAAGCCGGGATTTTATGTGGCAACGGGTATATTGACAGTGATTATCTTAATTTCCTGTGTGCAAAAAGAAAGTCAAAAAGGAAAGGATGAGAATTTAAACCAGGATTATGATGTTGCCGCTTATATCTGGCCTTCATGCCACCATGACGAACGTTTTGGCGATATGTTGTGGCCCGAAGGAATCGGGGAATGGGAAGTGATAAAAAAGGGAACTCCCAGATTTGATGGTCATTATCAACCCAAAGCGCCCTTGTGGGGCTATGAGATGGATGATGATCCGGAGGTTATGGAAAAATGGATTGATGCTGCTACCGATCATGGGGTGAATGTTTTTATTTTTGACTGGTACTGGTTTGATGGTGGCCCTTTTTTGGAAAGCTCACTCAATAACGGCTTTCTGAAGGCGGATAACAATGAGGAGATGAAATTTTATCTGATGTGGGCCAATCATGATGTAAGAAGGAATTATTGGAATGTCCATAAATATAAAGACGACACCTCGTTACTCTGGGAAGGAGCAGTTGATATGGAAAACTTTAAAATAATAGTTGAAAGGGTGATCAATCAATATTTTAAGCGACCCAACTATTATACAATTGATGACAAACCTGTATTTTCAGTATTCAGCATGCATAACCTGATAAAAAGTTTTGGCAATCCGGAGAAGACAAAAGCTGCCCTCGATTATTTCAGGGAAGAAGTTCAAAAAGCCGGTTTTCCGGGTCTACACCTTCAGTTGATTGGCTTCGGCACCCCCAACAAGAACCAGATTCAAAATATCGAAACGCTTGGGGCCAACAGCATTACAAAATATAATTGGGGAGGCCCGCATCCGGAAGATTACATTCAGTGGGGTGAAGAATCGATGGAACGGCGGGATCAATGGGCTTCAGCGCTTAACATACCTTACTTCCCCAATGCTTCTATCGGATGGGACGATACTCCCCGGTTTCCTGAAAAAGGGAAACAGGATGTGGTGCATTATAACAAATCCCCGGAAAGCTTTGCCACTTTTCTTCAGAAAACAAAAGCGTATTGTGATGAGCGTCCCGAGCAACCCAATCTAATAACCATTTTTTCCTGGAATGAATGGGTGGAAGGAAGTTATCTTTTACCAGATATGAAGTATGGATTTGAACACCTGGAAGCGGTAAAAGAGGTTATAAGTGGAGAATATAACAAATATCAAGGGGAATAATCCCTCAGATTAAAATTAAACAATCAACAATGCTTATCTTTAACCAAACATAACCACCAGCTCATGTACAAAAAAGTCTCCAGCTCAGAAGAATCTTTATCGCATACAATCTTTTCTCCGGTCATTCCAGGCAAATACCTTTCATTTTCACTGATCTCTTCCTTTTTTCTGATGAACGGCTTCAGCCTGCAGGCAAGTGAGCCGGAATCGAAAAATTATTCTGAAGATGCGCGGAGGCCCAACATCATATTCATCATGGCCGACGATCTGGGCTATGGTGATCTTGGGTGCTACGGGCAGGAAAAGATCAATACGCCACAACTGGACGAGATGGCGGAAGAGGGGATGCGATTCACCAATTTTTACGCAGGCAGTACGGTTTCCGCACCTGCCAGATGTGCTCTGATGACCGGCAAACATACAGGCCATGCCAAAGTAAGGGGCAATGCCAGCTATGAGCGGATCTATGAGGATACCTCTGTTGCCAATATTCTCAGGAAAGCCGGGTACACCACGGGCATGTTCGGGAAATGGGGATTCGGGCAAGATGCCAAACCAGTTGGATTCGATGAATTTTTCGGATACGACACCCATAGAGCTGCCCATTATTACTACCCGGAGGTATTGTGGCACAACGGGAAACAAGTGGAAATACCCAAAAACAAAAACGGCGGAAGGCAGGTATACAGCCACGACCTGTTCACCGAAAAAGCCCTCGAATTCATAAAAGATGAACATCAAAAAGACAATCCCTTCTTTCTTTATCTTCCCTACACCATTCCGCATGCAGAAATACTGGTTCCTGATGAATCGAAAGATGATTACCTGGGAAAGTTCCCGGAAGAGGCCTATAAACCCAATGCAGATCATCAGTACGGACATGGTTATGCCCCGCAGCCTGAACCCAATGCTACCCGGGCCGGTATGATCACCAGAATGGACAGAGATGTGGGCCGGATCATGGACCTGCTTTCACAGCTTGACATTGAAGAGAATACCATTGTCTTTTTCACCAGCGACAACGGACCTTGCTACGCAGGTGGGCAGAACCCCCGTTTCTTTAATGCCAACGGTCCATTGCGCGGATTAAAGTTTGAATTGTTTGAGGGAGGCATCCGCGTACCCCTTATTGTAAAATGGCCAGAAAAGATCCCGGCCAACACCATGCAAAGGGAACCCTTCGCATTCTGGGATTTCCTTCCTACCGCTGCAGAACTGGCTGGAGTTGAACCCCCATCCGATATCGACGGCATTTCCTTCCTACCCCTTCTCCAAAATAAAAAGCAACAACTTCATGATTACTTATATTGGGAGTTTTCCGGGATGCAAGCCATCAGATTCGGCGGCAACAGCAGAGTACCGCTAAAATGGAAGGCCCTCCGGCTGAACCTAAAAAACAACCCGGATGCACCGGTCATGCTTTTTAACCTGAGAAACGATATCTCTGAACGCTGCGATGTTTCAGGACAGTACCCGGAATTGGCGGAAAAAGCCAAAAAACTGATGGAGCAGGCACGGACCGAATCGGAGATCTATCCGCTCATGGGAGAGCAATAGATTAAATGATATTAGAAATCCCATACTATAGGGCCTATGAAAAAACTATTTCTTATATTGATCATTACTTCGACTGTTTTTGTGGTTGGCTGCAACACGGATTCCGTAACAAATGAAATTGTCATTGAGAATGAACAGACCAGGCTGATTATTACAAATGACGGAATCGTGAAAAGTTTGATCCATAAGCCCACCAACGAGGAGTGCCTGGTGATAGACCAAAATCTGCCTGCATTTTCAGTAACCCAGTATCACCCTTATACAAATGAAATCAGATTGGCCTATCCTTTTAAGGAGACTGAATTTGCGGCAGATTCGGTTCGCAGGGAAGGAGATAAACTGATTGTCAGTTTTAAACTTGTGGATTTTGAAGCCGTAATTGATTTAAACATCACTTCTCAATATATCCAGTTCCGCATAGAAAATTTTGTTTCAGAGAACGGTAACAATCCCCCGCAGGTTGATGAGATGTGCTTCCTTCAGCTTCCGGTACGCAACCGAAGTCATTTTGGAGATTGGCTGAATGTAGCATGGGACGACCAAATGGCAATCAACCTCCTGGCTACGGATCATTACGCACGGATTGATTCGGAAGAACGCGAAGGATTCCGCATTTTAAAAGCCGATATGGTCAGCGAAGTCAAAAAAGAAGGTGTAGGGGCTGCCTTAATTACTTCTCCTACCGGACAACTTCTGGACCATATTGCCCGTGTAGAGGAGGATTACAACTTACCCCGGGGAGTAAAGAACCGAAGGAATGAACAGTATAATGCCTCTTACTACTGGTCAGGCAATGTGCATCCCGGCAACGTGGATCAGCATATTGATTATGCACACCAGGCAGGTTTCCAGACTTTCATGGTATATTATACCGCCTTTTCAGAAAGTCCGGGTCATTTTCCCTGGCATGAAGAATATCCCAATGGCATGGAGGATCTGCAAAAGGTGGTGAACAAGATCAGGGAGGCAGGGTTGACTCCCGGACTTCACTTCCATTATAACAAAGCCGGGAAAAGCGATCCGTATGTTACGCCGAAGCCAGATCACCGGTTAAATATCCGCCGTCATTTTACCCTTTATTCTCCGGTGGGCAGGCAGGATACGACCATCTTTACGGAAGAAAATCCTGAAGGAACGACCTTGGCTGACGGCCGCCGTATATTACAGATCGGGAATGAGCTGATTTCCTATTCAGACTATACCACTACCCCACCCTACAAGTTCACAGGGTGCAGCCGGGGAGCGCTCAATACCACTGCTGAGGCCCATCCATTGAAACATAAATTTGGCTTACTGGATGTAGACAGTTGGCCGAAATTTGTCCGATTTAATCAAAGTACAGACATACAGGAAGAAGTAGCTGAAAAAATAGCTGAAATATACCAGAAAGCAGGGTTTCAATTTGTATATTTCGACGGAGCCGAAGATGTCCATCCGCCCTATTGGTTTACTTGTTCGAAGGCTCAATGGGAGGTCTATAAGCAATTACAACCGGAACCCATATTTGCCGAAGGGGCAGCAAAGTCACATTTTAGCTGGCACATGCTGAGCCGGGCCAATGCTTTTGACACCTTCCGGCCGGAGGTCATCAAGGAGATGACCCGCAAACATCCTGCTGCCGAGGCACCCATGATGAAGGAAAATTTTACGGGACTGAATTTCGGCTGGCTCGGATATTGGGTTCCCGGAGAAAATACAGTGGGTACCCAGCCCGACATGCTCGAATATGTAACCAGCCGGGCGGCAGCATGGGACTGTCCCGTTTCCATCCAGTCCAGTCTGGAACGGTTCGATGGCCATCCCAGAACTTCTGACAATCTGGAAGTATTGAGACGCTGGGAACAAGTAAGGGAAAAGGATTGGCTGACAGAAGAGCAGAAAGAGGAACTGCAAAACCTGAACCAGGAGCATACTTTGTTGATCAACGAGCAGGATACATTCGAGCTGGTACCCTATAACCGGATCATGGATGTGGCCAATGGCAGCAGGGAAGTGCGGGCTTTTACATTTCGGCGAAACGGTGATGTTTATGCGGTTTACTGGCACATATCGGGCAATAAAAAAATAAAACTGCCTATAAGCCCTCAAAACATCACCCTGTTGGAAGGCATGGGAAAAGAAATATCCATTATAGATGGTGATAAGAAGGCATCTGTTACATTACCAGCCGGTAAACGCCGCTTTATTAAAACAAGCGAAACCAAAAGCGAACTGATTGCTGCCTTTGAAAAAGCGGAGATCTTACCCTAACCCAGATAAGCTGGAACTTAGCGTAGCGATCTCACAGTAAATCCTAAATTCTAAATCTTAAATCCTAAACAAATTCCAATGATTCAATATTTTAATAATCAATATAGGGATGAATTATAAAAGAGCCACAATCCAGATAAAAATAAGCAGGAAATCATTACTGTCTGCAATAGAACGATTTTCTGTCTTACTCCTGCCATTAACATTCCTGCTATCCGGCTGTACTGATCCCTGGCAGGAAATCTCCGACCATGTTTCCATCATGAAGGGGCATGTGAATGGTGTTCAGATAAGCAAAAATGGTAACAGGCTGGTTGTATACGGCGACCCTTCCGGAGAATCTGAGAAAACCGATTATGTGCTGTTCACCCATAATCATAGAGAACTGATCGAGACGGGAAGAAAGCTGGTGGTAAACGGTGCCCGTACGGTGGCTCCTGCCGGTGAAGCCGGCAATATAGAGCAGCCCGACCGGTTCTGGAAAACTTATATTGAGAAACGCGAAGGCTACTTCGGGGGAATGATGACCAACCGGGCGATAAAAAGCATGGAGGTTGCTGAAAAAGTGCGGGGCGACGATCAGATAAGCTGGCAGGGACTTAACATTAAGGTATTGGACACTCCCGGTTATGCAGAAGATGCAGTTTCCTATATCGTTAACATTGATGGCAGAAAGTATGCATTTGTGGGAGATTTGATCTATGACAAAGGGCAGATAGCGGACATTTATAATCTGCAGTCTGCTGTTGAAAGTACAAGTCTCGGAAGATACCACGGGTATTTGGGAAGGCTGGGACAGCTGATTAGCAGCCTGGAAAAAATACTGGCAGAAAATCCGGACGTCATCATACCTTCGCGTGGAAATCCAATGTATGAGCCCCGAAAGGCTATAGCTTCCCTGATTGAACAATTGCAGGAACTTTACAAAAACTATTTGGCCATCAGCTCCACCCGATGGTATTTTGGGGAAGATCTGGATAAACTGACAGACAATGCACGTATATCATTATCTGAGGAGGACACCAGCTTCTTCGCTGAAAAGCTAATAAATGAGCCCCCTTCCTGGATAAAATCATTCCCTGTAAGCCGGCTCATCATGTCCGATAAAGGCAGCGGATTTTTGATTGATTGCGGCAATAATGAGGTCATCAAAAAGATCGAAAATATGATGCGGGAGGGAAAGCTCACTGATTTGGAGGGGGTGTTTATTACCCATTACCACGGGGATCATGTAAACCGCGTCAATGAGCTGGTTGAACGATTCGGATGCGAAGTGTATGCCAATGAAATATTAAAGGAAATACTGGAACAGCCCGGGGCCTTTAACATGCCGTATACTGGGATCAAACCCATTCAGGGGATTAACTACGTCAGTGACCGGGAGACCATGCAATGGCATGAATTCAAAATGAAATTCTATGATTTCCCGGGCCAGACTCTATATCACGGGGCCATGCGCGTAAGTAAGAAAAATGAGAATACAGACATCTTTTTTATAGGAGATGCCTTTTCTCCCACCGGTCTTGACGATTACAGCACCCAAAACAGAAATCTGCTTCATAAGGGTACCGGGTACTACAAATGCCTGCAAATCCTGAAGGATATGAACAAGAAAGAGTCCCCTTATTTTCTGATCAACCAGCACATCCAACTCCCATTTTGGTTCAGCAATGAACAAATCGATGTCATGACCGCCAAACTCAACCGCCGCAGGGAGATACTCAGTGCTCTGTTCCCCTGGAAAAACGTGAATTTTGGTATTGACCCCCGATGGGCCAGATTGTATCCCTATCAAGTAAAGAAAAAGCCCGGAGAAAAATTTGAGGTAACCCTCAGAGTTATGAATCACGCTGAGGAAAAGGAACGTTTTAACCTGGATATGTCCTTACCGGAAGGCTTTGATCTGAAATCAGGAAGTGAATCAATATCTGTTGAGCCTTTACAAGAGAAAGAACTGAACCTTACTTTAAACACTGCGGAGGACATTCAACCCGGACTGTATGTAATACCCGCAAGAATTCAACACGCCAATGGCAGCCTCTCGATGAATACAGAATGTTGTATAGAAATTTTGGAGTGAGCCACCAGCCGGTATTAAGGGCTCCAGTTCATGTCAGGGTCAAGCGGATACATCGGACGCCGGATATTTTCATAGGGCAATTCGGTTATCACCTGATAACAAAAGCCCGGAGTCAAAGCCATTATGGTTTTAGGCGCAATATCCCGAAGTTTGGGATACAAATACCCGAGCTTCACTACCACAATTTTATGTCCGAGCGGATCTATTCCTACTTCCCTGAAATCTTCAGGACTGGTGAATGACCGCCTCACATTCAGCAATACTACCTGAATGCCGTCAACCTCTACTACAGCAGGCCTTCTCCTGGTATCTTCTTCAGTGGAGGTAACATGCTTCACAGTTCCCCGGATATCCAATGACTGACCAAAAATGGTATCCATTTTACCGCCGATTGTCATATTCACTTGCTCACCTACTCCTGCCTCTTCACATGCTTTCACCGCGGAAGGATCCACAATTCCAGCAACAACGGCATCTTCCACACCGTGCTCCAGCAATCGCTCCAATACCAAAGTATTATCTCCTGCTGCGCCGGCAGTGGTATTATCACCTGAATCGGTAATGTATACAGTTTCTTCAGAAGCATCTAACGCCTGTTGTATGGCTTCATCAATAGGTGCTACCGGAACATCGAACTCCAGCTCCCTGCGCACCTCCCATAAGCGTTTGGCCAAACGTTCCGATTCCTCCCTGGCTTTATCAACAAATTCTTCGTTCCGGGCCACAACATCTACACGCATTGCTGACCGTGGAAGATCCGCCCATGCATAACCAACAAAAACGGAGGCGTCCAGCAATCCTTCTTGTTGAGATATTTTCGGCAGGCTACCATACAAAGACTTAAGCGGTTCAGTTTCGGTGATGCCTTTTTCCCCGGGAATCAATATGGGCACCCTAATTTGTACGATCTGAGGATTATAACCTTCACGAAGCATTTCAACAAGCAGTTGAACCGCCCGGAGATCGGTTTCCGGGCCATCCCGGTGAGGTGCTGTACGATAGGCCGTAAGAAGATCCAGATGTTCTATAAACTCAGAAGTAACATTGCCGTGCAGATCGAAACTCCCCGAAAAAACCGGTTCATTGCCAACGACTTCACGAAGTTCCCTTATAAAATCTACCTGAGCATCTTCATAACCCTCTACATGTAAAGCACCGTGCATATCCAGAAATACACCATCTATCTCTCCTGCTTCCCGGGCTTTTGTGAGTATCTTGTTCTTATACCGATCAAAGGTTTCCTTCTTAACAACTCCACTGGGCCAGGCATAGGCATGTAACGCGGGAATGATCTCAACATCCTGTTTTTGCAGATACCGGGCCCATTGTTTATCCTCAAGAACTTCCGTGCCTTCCTGTACTGTAAAATCTTCTCCGGTAGTCCGAAAAGTACTAAAAGTATTGGATTCATGCCGAATCCCACAGGTGAGTATACGAAGCTTTTCTTCATCTGAACCACAACTCCAGAAAAATACACCGATCATCAAAAAACATAAAATTCTTAACACATAGGGTTTCATAGGACTTCAGTTAAAATTTGAATTTGTTAAAATTAATAAGGCATGGATTACAATTCCAAATTTTGTACTTTGAATTTTAGCCCGAATAATTCTTGAATTATTCCTGTCTCCGACAGCGACTAAG
>JAGXLC010000166.1 GCA_018334875.1 Bacteroidales bacterium
AATCTAACTCAGATCATTCCTTCGCTCCTCAAACTCATCTTTATCAATTTCGCCCCTGGCATATCTTTCCTTCAGAACCTCCAGAGCCGACCTGTAAGAAGATTGGGTAACTCCCGTGTTTTGAACACTTGTTCGGACAATAAGCCAAATAACAAGGGCCAGAACAATGAGGCCGATAATCCAGCCCCAGCCCATTCCAAATCCCATGCCTCCAAATCCATGCATTGTAAACTCCTTTCTTCTTATTCGTTTATAACAATCATTTGTGTTGTGGTGTATCCCGTAACAATTATCAATATACATCCCTCTTACGGGTCTACCCGCATTACCATAATGTTGTTCATTCAACAGACAACAACACCCCGGGTTTTGTTCATACCTTACTCGTTCCTGTAATCCAGGAGTTTTACATACAATTTTTTTCTTGTGAAAAAAATGCGGCTCTTGATGGTGCCCATTTTAAGTTGTAGCTTCTCCGCTATTTCCTTGTATTTATATCCCGAAAGGAACATTTTGAAAGGCACACGGAATTCGTCGGGCAATTCTTCGATTTTCCTGTTGACCTCTATGATAGAATATTCACTGTCCGGCCTGAGGGGCGAACTTTCATCAGTCCGATTCAGAAAATTGTCGTTATCGGTTTTATCGTAATACATTTTTTCTTTTTGCTTTTTCCTGTAGTTGTTAATAAATGTATTTTTCATGATGGTAAAGGTCCATGCTTTCATGCTGGAACCTCTGATGAATTTATCCCTGTTGACCAAAGCTTTGTGAAAGGTCTCCTGAAGCAGATCCTTCGCATCTTCCCGATCAGAAGTTAAACTCAGGGCATACCTTTCCAGTTTGTCTTCCAGTTGGATGAGTTGTTTGTCAAATTGTACCGGGTTCATAACTGTTTGGTTTTTATTATTATTAGGAATCTTCATAGCATTCGGTTTTTATAGATTCAAACTGCCTTATACGCATTCATAGTAAGTCATATTTCCACAAATTCAGGTATTCTCCGGTCTCAGATATAATATAGCTGTGGGCCGGATTGATTATTCAGTTCATTTTGTTGTTCTGCCAATTGTTTAAGCGTCACCGAATTCATTTTTTCTTTTATGTGATCATTCAATTCATTCCAGAAATCATTTGCCGCACAAAATTCTTCCTTGTTGCACTGCTTACCCTGTTCAAGACAGTCGGCTAAAGCCAGATCATTATTGAAAGCCTTATAAATGTCATAGGTGGTCAGCTTATTTGCCGGCTGGGTCAGCATGTATCCGCTTTTCTTACCGGCCACGTTTGTTATCAGTCCGGCTGCTTTCAGGCCGGCAATGATATGATCCAGATATTTCTCCGAGATATCTTCCCTTTTTGCAATGTCTTTTTGCAGGATACCCCGGTTATTCTCCTGTAAAGCAATTTCAATCATGGTTCTTAAGCCGTATCGTGTCTTGGTATTGACTTTCATAATCCTTAATTACTTTATTTATCCTATATGATTAGTAGGAAACAAATATATATAATAAATCAACCCAAATCAAATTTTTTAAGAAATTTTCACAATTTGGGTTGTCACCAACCACAATCAGGTTCACTGGATTTAACTATAAAGTCGATTTTTATTATTTTTGAATGCTTTCAGTGAGCCAACGTTTTCGCTGGAAGTCGAACGCAGTCAAAACCTATAAAAATCAATAATTATGGAGAATTTTACATTTCACAATCCGACAAAAATAGTATTTGGAACTGGAAATTTACCCTCAATCGGGGAGGAAACAAAGCCCTACGGGAAGAAAGCGTTATTGGTGTACGGTCAGAAGAGCATCAAAAAGCTTGGCGTCTATGATCAGGTAGTGGAAGCCTTAAAGAAGGCAAACATTGAAATCATTGAACATCCTGGAGTTAAGCCCAATCCGGTTTTATCCCACGCAAGGGAAGGAGTTAAAAAATGCAAGAGCTCAGGGGTGGATGTAATTGTTGCTGCCGGGGGAGGCAGTGTCATCGATGAAGCCAAAAGCATTGCAGCCGGGGCTGTATCAGATGCAGACGTATGGGACTTTTTCATGCAAAAGGTCCCGGTCAACGAAGCCTTACCCCTCATCGACGTACTCACAATGCCGGCAACCGGTACGGAGATGAACGGATCGATGGTGATCACCAATGAGGAAAACCAGGTAAAAAGCGGTTTCGTTGCACATGCCCTTCATCCGAAAGTATCCTTTCTCGACCCCAGTTTAACATATTCCATTCCCAAAGAAACTACAGCCCATGCCTGCACCGATATGATCGCCCACCTGGTGGAAGGATATTTCAATTCGATGGAAGAATTTGTTCCGGTGGTTGATGGCTATATTGAAGGGATCATCCGGGGGATTATGAAAAGCGCAGACAGGGTTATGGAAAAACCCGATGATTATGACGGAAGGGCCAACATCATGTGGGGCGCTACCCTGGCATGGAACGGCATTGGCCAGAGAGGCTTTAAAGGAGCCTACGTACCCTGCCACATGATGGAACATCCGCTCAGCGGAATATATGATATTGCGCATGGTGCCGGCCTTTCCATCGTCATTCCCGCATGGATGAAATATAAAAAAGAAGACGTGCGCCACCGGATTGAATTGTTTGGACGGAATGTGATGGGGATCGATCCCGGAAGCACCTCAGACCTGGCAGATACTACCATTAAAGAGTTGGAAAAATGGTACAGAAGCATAGGAACCCCGGTAACATTCCAGGAAGCCGGAATTGAGAACCCGGATTATGATGCCCTGGCAGAACAGGCCGATTTTCTGTCCAATTATATGGGTGTTCCAGGATATACCAAAGAGGATATAAAAAACATCTATCGGCTGGCAGATGAGAAGGAAGCTTATGAGAAGAATTAATCGTTTAAGAACACCAAAGCACCAAAAAGCTGAAGCATCAAATTCCAAATATCAAATACCTGCCCCGACGGCAGGCGGGGAATGCTAATAATCAAAATCTTTAAAAATCTATTTCAATATTGACGAACAAAAAAACTTATAACCGTACGCGTCTGGGTTATATAGAAGGCTGGCTTGCCATAGGAGGGAACATAGCCTTATTTGTTCTGAAATACTGGGCCGGTATAATTACCGGCTCAGTTGCCCTGATGGCTGATGCCTGGCATACCCTTTCCGATTCCTTTAGCTCGGTTATCGTTCTGATAGGCACAAAGATATCCAAAAAACCGGCCGACCGGGATCATCCCTTTGGTCATGGGCGGGCAGAACTGATTGCCTCCCTGGTTATAGGAATATTTCTTCTTTTTATTACTTTCAATTTTGTTACGGAAAGCATCGAGCGGTTAAACTCAAAAGTAACTGTCAAATTCGGAACAATAGCTCTTGTTGCGGTTATTACCTCCATTGCAGTTAAAGAAGGATTGGCCCAGTATGCCTTTTGGGCCGGAAGAAAAACGGGATCCAATACGCTGAAAGCCGACGGATGGCACCATCGCACCGATGCCATATCTTCGGTGCTGATCCTGGCCGGGATATTCGTGGGGAAATATTTCTGGTGGATCGACGGAGTATTGGGCATCATCGTGGCCGGTATGATCGCCTGGGCTGCTTACGAGGTGATACGGGATGCCATCAATCCGCTGATGGGCGAAAAACCTTCGGAAAATCTGATTGATAACCTGCATCAAATTAGCCATCAGAGTCTTGGGTTTGATCCGGAAATTCATCACATCCATCTCCACCGGTACGGGGCACATGTGGAGCTGACCTTTCACATTACCCTTCCACCTAATATGAGTCTGAGAGAGGCACATGGCCACATTGAAAAACTGGAAAACGCGATTCAGGACAACCTTGAAATGACAGCCACCATTCATGCAGATCCTGCAGGCATGCCTGAACAGGATTAACTCTAAATTCTAAATCCTAAATTCTAAACTCTAATCCCTAAATTCTAAACTCTAAATCCTAAATTCTAAACTCTAAATTCTAAACTCTAAATCCTAAACTCTAAATCCTAAAATCCTAAAATCTAAAATCTAAATCCTAAATTCTAAATTCTAAATTCCCCGCCTGCCAGCGGGCAGGTAAATACTAATGTCCAATCCGTCAGCTAATGGAGATTCTTCCCATTTCTTAATAAGGGCGAACATCCTGTCTTGCTTACGAGTATCTTGCATAAGTCTTGTTTTTACCTGCAAAGCTAACAGGTCGGCTTACCATATGCAAGATGGGTTGCTCGGACGGATACGATCAAAACATCGTATTCAAACTTAGTTAAAATAAAACCGAAGAAGATTTTCATGAATGCTCTTTGCATATTGGTTTGTTTTGAAATTTCTTTATTTGGTCATTTGATATTGTTTAGAATTTCGAAATTAGAAATTAGAGTTTAAAAATTAAGATTTATTCATTACGCTTTCCCTCAGGCAAGACAGGCTATGAGATCGCTACGCTAAGTTCCAGTTTATCTGGGTTAGCCTCTGTCCATAAAGTCAAATAGAAGATCAGTCTGCATCGCTATGGTTAACATGCACCCGAAAAATTTCATATTTTAGAGGCCATATTTTGTTGTACACTAAAAATCGAAACCATGCCCGAACTGCCAGATGTAGAAATATTCAGACAATATGCCGAAAAAAATGCATTGAACCGGGAGATCGAACAAGTGACCGTAGATGAGCCCAAAATAGCAGAAGTAGAAGAAAACAAGATCAATCAGTCGCTTCAGGGCCAGAAGTTCACAAAGGCTGAAAGACTGGGAAAATATCTGCTTTTGCCAACCACCGCAGAAAGTATCCTGATCATGCATTTCGGAATGACCGGTTGGCTAAAATACGGAAACGGAGAAAAACACAGGCACACCAGGGCCAGCTTTATCTTTTCCAACGGATATGCTTTGTATTTTATTAATCCGCGAAAGCTCGGACGGATATCCCTGTCAGACGATCCGGATGTTTTCAAAAAGAAGAAAAAAGTAGGACAGGATGCCTTAGCGATCCACCTGGAAGAATTTCAGGATCTAATTGGAAAAAAAAGGGGAACACTCAAGTCATTGCTCATGAACCAGGGCATCATTGCCGGAATAGGCAACATTTATTCGGACGAGATCCTTTTCCAGGCAGGAATGCACCCAAAAACGCAAATTTCCGAGCTGAAGGATTATCAAAAGGTATCCCTCTTTCAGTATATAAAGGAAGTGCTGCACAAAGCCATAGAACACAATGCAGACCCCGGTAACTTTCCGGATTGGTTTATCATTCCCAAAAGGAAAGAGGGAGAACAATGTCCCGCGTGCGGAGGTGAAGTCAAGAAAGATCAGGTTTCGGGGAGAAATTTTTATTATTGCCCCAATTGTCAGAAATAATTCGGTTCCTTACCGGGCAAGTTTTGCCAAAAAAAGCAAGAATTTGACCGGTAAAGTACTAATAAACATTGGTTCGGAATGCCTGGTATAAAAAAAATTTGATTTAACAGTAATATAATACGTGCCATGAAACACCTTATCAGTTTGCCTCCCAATGTAGTAAAACATTTTCACCGGCTGGAGAATAAAAACAAAGAGCAATGGTATGTAGATAGCGATCCGCACGATAAACATGTGGGATCTGGCGGCGGCACGGCCCATATTCTCTCTCGTTGCTGGAAATCGGAAAGCAATGAGCCTTTCACTGAATGGCTGAACAGAGAAAATAAGATCATCATTCATGGAGGCGGGCAAAGCAGGAGGCTTCCTTCCTATGCCCCTGTTGGAAAAGTACTCACTCCCCTGCCGGTATTCCGATGGAGCCGGGGCCAACGCCTGCACCAAAAACTTCTGGATCTGCAACTGCCTTTGCTCACGAAAATGGTACACAAATCACCCCCGCACCTCCATACGATGATTGCCAGCGGTGATGTATTGCTTTTAAATGAAGCCGTGCTACCGGAAATTCCCAATGCCGATATCGTATGTGTTGGCTTGTGGACGGAACCCAACCAGGCAAAAAACCACGGTGTATTTTTCATGGAAAGAAAAAACACCGACCGGCTCGCGTTTATGCTTCAAAAGCCCGATAATGAAAAAATCAGGGAGCTGATGAAGGATTACGACTTTCTGATTGATGTTGGGGTATGGCTTTTAAGCGACCGGGCCGTGCAGATATTGATGGAAAAAAGCGGTTGGAATAAAGAAACACAGAACTTTGTGAACAAAACACCCGATTTTTTTGATCTTTACGGAGAATTCGGACTCAAGATGGGTACCACACCCGCCGGGCAGGATAAAGAGATCAATGGGCTGGATGTAGCGGTTCTGGTCCTCAACGAAGCGGAATTCTATCATTTCGGAAAATCCCGGGAACTTATTGATTCGTGTGTCATGTTACAAAACCGCATTCTGGACCAGCGGGAAATCTGGCATCGCCGGATCAAACCCCATCCCAGCATCTTTACTTTAAATGCTTTGACGAATGTCCGTTTTCACAACGAACACCGAAACATCTGGATAGAAAATTCATGCATCGGGCAACAATGGAAGCTGCGAAAAAACCATATTTTAACCGGGATTCCTGAAAATGACTGGCACCTGGATATCCCTTCCGGTATCTGCCTGGATATTATTCCCGTGCAGCCCGATAAATATTGCATTCGCCCCTATGGTTTTTCGGACACATTCAAGGGTAACGTAAATAATGCATATACCCGGTGGCAGGGAAAGAGTATAAAAAAATGGTTTGAAAAAAGAAACCTGGATATAACCCAATTTTTATCCCTTAAGGAAGATATTCAGGATGCCCCACTCTTCCCGGTACTTGATAGGTCAGATATTACGAGGGATTTCATTCAGTGGATGATAGACGATAAGGAGCCAAACCGGACAAATTCGGAGACATATGTCCGGGCCCCTAAATTCTCGGCTTCGGATATTCTTTCAGAGGCCAATCTGCAAAGGCTTTATGAACAAAGACTGCATTACAGCAGAAAGATCATTCCCGCATTAGCCAAAAATCATGAAAAGTCCATATTTTATCAGCTTGATCTGAAGGACCTGGCCCAACATTACCTGAAAGCCGGCCTGCCCCTGCCCGATGAGCTGAATGATAAGGCTCCCGGTATGAGCCACATTCATGACAACATGTTCCGTGCAAAGATTCAGGAATTTAAAGGCAAAGACGGTTCCGCCTATGAGCAAAAAGCCTTTGAGCTCTTAAGAGACCTTATGACAGATTCCGGGATCACCGCTTCGGTTCAGCCCGAAATGAACTTGCTCTCCGACCAGATCGTATGGGGCAGAAGTCCGGTCCGAATTGATATAGCAGGGGGATGGACGGATACCCCACCCTATTGCCTGATTAACGGAGGAAAAGTCATCAATTTTGCCCTGAACATGAACGGACAGGCACCCCTGCAATGCTTTGTCAAACAAGGCAGGAAGCATTCCATTATATTTCGCTCCATTGATCTGGGCATTGAAGAAGAAGTAACCACTTATGAAGCGCTCAACGATTTCCGTGATGTAGGTTCGGCCTTTGCCATATCAAAGGCAGCCCTCGTGCTTGCAGGGTTCAGTCCGGCTTTCTGCCGTAAGAAGTATTCCTCATTAACGGAACAGCTAAAAGACTTTGGCGGAGGACTTGAGATCAACACCCTGGCTGCTGTCCCCAAAGGATCGGGCCTTGGAACCAGCAGCATACTGGCGGCAACCATCCTGGGGACCATAGCCGATGCGTGTAACCTGGGATGGGACAAAATCGAGCTGGGCAAAAAAACCCTTGTTCTTGAACAATTGCTGACCACCGGAGGTGGATGGCAGGATCAGTTCGGAGGCCTGCTGCACGGCGTTAAACTCATTGAAACTGCTCCCGGTTTTGATCAGACCCCGGTCATGAAATGGCTTCCGGACCATCTGTTTCATCATAGCGGACTAAAATCCAGAATGATGGTGTATTATACAGGAATTACCCGCGTGGCCAAAAATATACTTGCCGAGATCGTAAAGGGAATGTTCCTCAACGAATCCCGGGTACTTGGCATATTGAAGGATATGCAGTACCATGTGCTGGATGCCTTTGAATCCATTCAAAGGGGAAACTATGAAGATCTGGGCAGAACCCTGGAAGAAAGCTGGAGACTAAATCAACAGCTAGACGAAGGCACCAACCCTCTGGAAGTTCAAAAAATACTGGACAAAATCAACCCTTATCTGTCGGGGAAAAAGCTGGCCGGAGCCGGAGGCGGCGGGTTTATGTTCATGATAGCCAAAGATGAAGGTGCCGCCCAAAAGATAAAAGAGATACTGACCCAGCATCCCCCGAACTCCAGAGCCCGTTTTGTGGATTTTGACCTGTCCGGCTCAGGATTGCTGGTCACCCGAAGCTGATATATTTATCTTACAAAAACCGGAGGAACCAGTGTTGTAACCACTAGAGTATTCTTGTTACATTACCTTTAATAAAGCATAATCGTTTACCCGGCCATTAAGTAGTGTCTATCTATAAATTCAAAGAGATTTGAAAGAGTCTCGTCTGGAATGTTCGCTGGCAAGGCTTGGGAGTTTTGAATGCCAGGAATTTACTTGATGTAATTGACTGGCATGAAAAACGAGCGTAACGCAGCCAGCGGACATTCCAGACAGACTCTAAGTAACAACCATTAACTCCGGTCCTGACCGTTCCCATCCTTTTCAAGGAAGGTAAGCCGCTCAGATCGCCCTGTTACTTCTTACGGGGATTACCCATACCCCTGATATGAAGATCTTTGCGGAGCTGGAAATCCTGTTCGGGTTCAATCCGTTCCCCAACAGGCTCAAGAAGCTCTTTTCCATCTGCCCTGGGATTTTTGATTTTCCCTGAGATGGGATAGGCGTTCATCTCCTCCGAAGGATAAGGCTTTAACA
>JAGXLC010000167.1:0-4427 GCA_018334875.1 Bacteroidales bacterium
CTGGCCTACGAACCGGTTTGGGCAATAGGAACCGGCAAAACGGCAACGCCTGAAGAAGGGCAGGAAATGCACAAATTCATCCGGCAACTCATCAGGGACAATTTTAGCGATGATGCTGCAGAAAATACTTCCGTTTTATATGGTGGTAGCTGCAAACCGTCAAACTCCGAAGAACTTTTCAAACAGCCGGATATTGACGGCGGGCTAATAGGCGGAGCATCCCTCAAATCAAAAGATTTTGTTGAATTAACCAAAACTTTCAGCTAATCGTAAGGATGAACACGGTTGAACTGCATTGCATCATACATGCAGATAAATACGAGAAACAAAATATCTCAGATATATTATTGGCCCAGCTCTCAGAGCTGGGCTTTTATGCTTTTCAGAATATCCCGGAAGGACTTAAAGCTTATATTGCGGAGAACAATTTTGACTTTGAAGAAGTCCGCAATTTACCCCTGCTGTATATCTATCCAGATTACATTGAGTTCCATACCCAAATTATTGAAGAGAAAAACTGGAATAAGGAATGGGAGAAAAACTTCAAACCTGTAAGAATTGGGAATGATATATTGGTTAGAGCCCCGTTTCATGACAAAGTAGAAAATTTCAGGTATGAAATTGTCATCGAGCCGAAAATGTCCTTCGGCACCGGACATCATTCCACCACCATACTAATGATGGAATCCGTGCTTGAACTCGGCCTTGCCGGAAAAAAAGTCCTGGATATGGGCTGCGGAACCGGAATTCTGGCCATACTGGCATCAAAAAGGGGGGCGGAAGAAGTGTGGGCTGTGGATAACAATGAATGGGCCTGGCAAAATTCCCGGGAAAATGCCGAAATGAATAACATCCCAAACATCAAGATCCTTCAGGGTACTGCCCGGGATATTGAAACCTACCAATTTGATATCATTCTGGCCAATATCAATCTGAATACATTGCTGGAAGACCTCCCTGTTTACTCCAACTGTCTCCCCGATAAAGGCGAATTGATCTTAAGCGGCATATACCGGGGCGATATGAAAAAGATCGAAAAAAAGTCTAACCAATATGGGCTTTATTACGTAACGCATAAGGAAAGAAACTTATGGGTAGCTATGAAACTGAAAAAGAATGTTTCTGCGTAATAAACCAATATTTTGATGAATGGATCAATAAAGCTTTTGATTTTTTTCACAGCAGACAGTTGAAGTTAAATTCTAAAACAGATTTGATTTGAAATTGCAGTATATACTGAAATCCAGCATATTTTGTATTGCATGTGTATTTTTTGTTGCACCAAAAATAACAGACGCTCAAAAAATAGAGGAATTTCCGGAGGACTCCGCAGAATTTATAGAAACCCTATCCGAATATCTTGAAAAAAGAATAAAGAAAAGCAATGAGGAAACGTTTGAGAAATTCAGGGAATATTGGACAACTGGAAAATTTACATCTGAGAAACGGGATACCATTGTATATATGGCCAATACCTTACTGCAAAACAATGCGAAAAGAGAGCCACATTTCACCACCATGCTTGATTTCCTGATCCGGTTGAACAATACAGACTTCGAATCAGAATATTTCCCAACCTGGATGAAAGGTTTCCATCATCTTATCCGTGAGAAAAAAAGAAAATTAAAGAAAATAACCGGTTATTTTCATTTCACACTCAATTTCATCGAATCGGACAGATTATATTCCTCAAGATCCCGCAAATGGTATGCGAACGGTAACAACTACCAATTTACCTATGATACCACCATAAAAGTAATTTATTCTGAAACCCGCTTAAAATGTAAACAGCGGAATGACAGCATTAGAATTTACAATACTGAGGGAATGTATTTACCTTTTAAAGAACAATGGAACGGAAAGGGAGGTAAGGTCACCTGGGAACGTGCAGGATATTCCCCCGGCAATGTATATGCTGAATTGAGCGATTATACAATTGATATGTCCATGGCCGAATATCAGGCTGATTCTGTTCAATTTACCAACACACTTTACTTCGATCGTCCCATTCAAGGGACTTTGGAAGAGAAACTGGTTCATGTAATCGAACCGGCCGACGCTGTTTATCCTGTCTTTGATTCTTACCAGAAAGTTTTTGAAATTCCGGAAATTTACAAAAACATGCATTATACAGGGGGATTTCGGATGAAAGGGGCGCAATTCATTGGAAATAGCGGAAAAAACAGGGATGCCATCCTTAAAGTTCACCGCAATGATAAAATTTTTATGACAGCCCGGGCAGAAACATTTATCCTTCAAAAGAATAAAGCTGTATCCCGCCGAGCAAACATTACCATCCATCTGAAGCAGGATTCTATATATCATACGGGATTGCAGTTTACCTATAATGTAAACCAACAAAACATAGAACTGACTTCAAACGACAACATGCTATCAGAAAGCGTCTATTACAACACCTATCATCAGGTTTCAATGAATTTTGAGCGGTTATTATGGAATACAAATGAAGATAAGATCCATTTGACACGGAGTAAAAATTCTTCCCGGGGACAGGCAACATTCACTTCAATGAACTATTATACTTTGGATGAATGGATCAGGCTGGAGATGAGGGACCGCAAACATCCCCTGATTGCCATCCGGAATTATTCCGATAAAGCAGATAGCAGAAGGTTCGATGCCGGTGAATACGCCAAATATATGAGACTGCCCGCCCATCAGGTACGGCAAAGACTCATGTATCTGGCACAGGACGGATTTATTTTTTATAGCCCGGAATCCGATACAGTAACCATTAACGATAAACTTTTTGACTATATCCAGGCCAGAATAGGAAAAATTGACTATGATGTGATCCGGCTCAATTCACAGGTGGAATCACCCAGTCACAATGCCGTACTGGATTTATCGAACATGAACCTCGACATAAATGGAGTACAGAAGGTGTTTGTGAGTGATTCCCAGAATGTAATCATCTATCCCCATCATAGAGAAATCACCATGAAAAAGAACCGCCGGATGGATTTTGGAGGAGTGGTGGTTGGCGGCCTTTTTACCTTTTTTGGTGACAGCATGTCCTTTAACTATGAAGATTTCAATATCGCAATGAATAGAATTGATTCATTACATATAAAATTTAAAACGGATGAACGCAATGAATATGGCCAAAAATTGCTAGCCAATGTACAAAATACCATCAATGACCTGACAGGCAAATTGCATATTGACAATCCCAATAATAAATCGGGAAAGGAAAATTTTCCAGACTTTCCGACATTTGAAGGAGAAAAGGAATCCTACGTATATTACGACGATCTGTTCAACGGACCCTATAAAAAAGAAAATTTTTACTTCAAACTGGATCCATTCACCATGGACAGCCTGGATAACTTTACCCCCGAGCACATGAAATTCGAGGGGACTTTCCGTTCTGCCGGTATTTTCCCACCTATTGAAGAAACATTGGTTCTCCGGGATGACAACTCGCTGGGCTTTGAAAGAACAACCTCAGAGGAAGGGTTGCCGCTCTATGACGGGAAGGGGCACTATTACCAAAAAATTGACATGAGCAACAAAGGGCTGAAGGGTGAAGGCAAACTCACCTACCTTACTTCCACTGCAGTAACCGATGACGTCTTGTTTTTCCCCGACTCCACTTCCATTCATGCCAATGAATTCAATATAGCTCAAAAAACCACGGGTATAGAATACCCGGATGTTGCCTCGAAAGGAGTGAATATCCAATGGTATCCTAAAGAAAACGACATGCAGATCCGCCAATCCGATGAAGCTTTTACCATGTACGGGGGAAAATCGAGCCTCAATGGCTACCTGAACCTGAAACCCACTGGATTGACAGGTAAAGGCAAACTGGATATGAAGAAAGCCCTTTTGACATCGCAAAGCCTTGAATTTGAAAGTCAGGCTTTTGATGCAGATACGGCAAATTTTGAACTTCAAACATCAGACCGCGATGCAACGGCCTTCAGGTCGGATACACTCAATGCCCATGTGAATTACGACCATCAGACAGCCCGGTTTAATACCATAAATAATTATTCGGTTTCAGAATTTCCGCGGAATTTATACCTCAGCTACCTGGACGAATTTGTCTGGAAAATGGACAAGGATACCCTGGAAGTTGAATCTACACCTAAACCTACAGATGGTTCGGATTCCGAACTGGCAGCATTGAAAGACGGTGAGCAGAAAGGAGCATTGTACATGTCAACCCATAAATCTCAGGATTCCCTGCGTTTTGCCTCACGGGAAATGACCTACAGTATACCCGATAATACGATGAATGCAAGGCAGGTTGAACATATATTCACAGCAGATGCCAGGATTCTGCCCAATGAGGAGAAAGTAACCATACGAGAAGAAGCTTCAATGGACACATTGAGGGAAGCCAAACTGATTGCCGGCCGGGATGAAAAGTATCATGAAATTTTCAATGCAGACATTAA
>JAGXLC010000167.1:5109-8826 GCA_018334875.1 Bacteroidales bacterium
TTACCTGTAAAATTCCATTTCAGCAATGCGGCGCTCGATTCTATGATGAATGACATCAAAGGAAGATCCGGTCTGGAATCCGCCAATACTCAATCCGAATTTTACGAAGAGAACCTGAAGGAAATCGTTGGACAGCAAATTACCTCGAAATACATGCAGGGATTAAATGGAACGGATTCAGAATCCAGCGGCAAAAAAGAAGACATTCCGGAAGAACTGGAAAATACACTTATATTCTCAGACCTCCATTTTGACTGGAACACTTCAACCAATTCCTATGTTGCCCGGGACGATATCAACATCGCCATGATCAACGGCAAAACGGTGAATAAGAAAGTGGAAGGTTTTGTTGAAATCGTCAAGCAAAAACACAACGACAAGCTATACATATACCTCAGGCCCGACAACGACCGTTACTATATGTTTTATTTTTCCAGGGGTATGATGAGAAGCTATTCAAACAACAAAAAGTTTGTGCAAGCCATTGAAGATGTTCCCAACAGAAAACGAAAAATCGGAGGAGGAATTTTCAGTAATGCAGATTACCGTTATCTGCTGGCTACCGAAACCATACGCTCCAGAGTAAGAAACCACATCAATGAAGTCAAAGAAGCGCTCCGCAATGTAGAGCAGGATGAAATAGCTCAGGGTAATACGGAAGAAAACTCAGAAGCTCAGAATAACAATGCACAAACCGATGCAGGGGAGCAGACGGATGCCATTAATCAGGCGGATGAACAACAAGAGGAACAAGCTGAAGAAGGAAATGAAAGCGAAGAATAATAAATATGACAGAACACTGATGACACTGATTCGAATGATTTACACAGATTTTTATAACCAGTGATTATCCGTTTAATCAGTGTCATCCGTGTTCAACATTTATAAATTATTCTAAGCGGAGCTGCTTCACACACACCGCTGCCGGCACCTTAACTTTTTCGCCGGTAAACTCTAATTTCCCGGTCTCCTGATTGCGTTGAAACACCACTACATCATCCGAATTGCGGTTCGCTACAAACGCAAATTCCCCTTTCCTGTCTATCAGGAAATTTCTGGGCCTTTCTCCATGAACATCCGCATGGCCTTCCAATTCTATCTCTCCACTTTGCCGGTCGGTTGAAAAGACTGCAAGGCTGGCGTGTCCCCGATTTGATGCATAAACAAATCGCCCGTCGGGTGAAACCTGAATATCCGCGGCCGTATTGTTTTCAGTAAAGTCTTCGGGTAACAGGCTTTCCCGTTCAATAAAATTCAGGGCTCCGTTTGAAGGATCAATCGAATAGGCCGCTATGGTTGAAGTCAGCTCCTCTGCAGAATAAGCAAAATTACCTGAAGGATGGATGTCAAAGTGGCGGGGTCCGCTGCCTGGCTTTGCTTCTGTACGTTGATTCTCATTAGCCGATAAAGTTCCGTTCCCGCGGTTAAGCTTGTAGGCTATGATCATGTCTGTACCCAGGTCGGAGGCATACACGTACTTGCCGTTCCTTGCAGGAATCATACTATGCATGTGAGGCCCTTTCTGCCGGTCGGGATTCGGACCACTCCCCTCGTGTACAATCACGTCAGAGGGTCCGGCAAGTTTCCCGTCCTGATGGATGGGATACACGGATAAACTTCCGTCACTGTAGTTGGAGACATACACATATTCACCCTTAGGGTCCACACTAACATGGCAGGGGTTGGCGCCCTCAGAGGAACGTTCATTGAGTAGGGTAAGCTTTCCCGAAGAGCCAATACCGAAAGCAGCAACAGTGCCATTTCTTGTATCCTCAGTCATCCCTTCCCGATAAACAGCATACAAATATTCGCCGCTGGGATGGACTGCCAGAAAGCTCGGGCTTTCCTTTCCCGGAACTGTCTGGATCAGTTCCATGCTTACCGCGTCTCGGTCAAATTCAAATACATAAATGCCCTCGCTTCCCCGCTGGGAATAGGTGCCGACATACAGGATATCCTTGTTCGCCGTTTCCCGGTTACAGGCGGGCATCATAATACCCAGAACCAAAACCGCGATCAGAAAAAATGTTGTTTGTTTCATAGTCAAAATATTTTATAATCGATTCGTAAATATATATAAAATTGCAAGAATATATAAAGATCCAAAGCAATAGTAAAGTGTGTCTAAAAAGTAATTTTATTGTGAATGAATATATAAGCACCAAATAACAAATTCCAAATTACAAATAATATTCAAATTTCAATTACCGAATTTCGAAACACTCCAGCCTAAAGGGTATAAAAACTTTAACTTGGGGTGTTTAGGTCATTTATGATTGATTATTGCCTGCCTGCCGTCGGGGCAGGTATTTGAAATTTGGAATTTGTTATTTGAAATTTCTTAAATGTAATTTTTTAGATAGCCTCTCTTCTATGAACCCGAAACTTTTTCTACTTTAAATCATTCGTATAAATGAACCAAAATTTGTAAATTGGCCCGTGTGTTCTAATTTTTTGTCATATAAATAACTAAATCCTTAAAACCATGAACAGACGACAATTTCTTCGCCGTTCCATTGCCGGAACCCTGGCGGCAACACTCAGTCCTCATCTGATGATGTGTTCCACTGCAAACAATCGTCAACTTGACGAGATCGGGCTAATCACCAATACTCTGGGAAATGAACTGGAGAAGGACTACGAAAAAACCCTGGAAGAGGTAGCCGAAATCGGCTACGACTTGCTGGAGTTTGGTGGTTATTACGGACCATCAAAACAATCGTTCCTGAATTTACTGAAAAATCTTGGAATCAAACCCATTGCGGGTGGCACCAGCATGGACCCCTTGCTGAAGGAGCCCGAAAAACACATCGAGGAACAGCTCAGCATGAACAAGAAATACCTGGTTTGCTACTGGCCCTGGCTGAGCTCGGCCGAAAACCTCACAACGGATGAATGCAAAAAAGCTTCGGAAAACCTGAACAAGGTGGGAGAAAAATGTAAAAAGGCCGGGATCCGATTTGCCTTTCACAACCACGATAATGAATTCAAGCTCACCCCTGAGGGAGATATCCCTTTTGACATCCTGTTGCAAAACACCGAACCGGATCTGGTCACCACTCAGATCGACCTCTACTGGATCAAAAAGGGAGGCGGCGATCCGATCGCCTATTTCGACAAATATCCGGGACGCTTTGAACTCTGCCATGTTAAGGACATGGACGATACTCCGAAACAGGATTTTGCCTGCGCAGGTTCAGGGATTATCGATTTTCCCAAAATATTCGCCAAATCTGAAACAGCCGGGATCAAACACTACATCGTAGAGCACGACGACCCGGCCAATCCAATGGAATGCGCCCGAACCAGTTACAATTATCTGGCCGGGATACGGTTTTAATCTTTATATAAAATATTAACCTCAATGGTCGTTATTTTCCGGATAAAATCAAACACCATGTATCTAACGGATAAATTATTTTATATTCGATAACACCTGTTGAAAACCTCAACGCAATACCATTTACTATTGAGAAAATAAATTGTTATCTTGGGGGTTCTAAAAAGAAAAAAACATGGCCGTTCACAATCACGAAATAGCAAAAGCCCTGAAAAAGTTGTCCGATCTGCTGGAAATCGATGGTGCCAGCTCTTTCCGGGTACGTGCCTACCGCAATGCCGCCCGAACAATCAATGAAATGTCGCAGGAGCTGGCTGACCTGGTTGAAGCGGGTCAGGATCTGTCCAAACTGCCCGATATCGGGAAGAACATGGCTG
>JAGXLC010000168.1 GCA_018334875.1 Bacteroidales bacterium
AGATTTAAAAGCTTTGATCTCCCCGATGTATTTTCCGTAATGTGCATCCACCTGTTCGGCAAACTGAACATATTCAGAAAAGGCATGTTCTTCGTTATATTCAAGTATGTTTTCCGGGGCATAAAAATGGTTTTCCAGAGCGGATTGATGATTGGTTAAAGCAAAGTCCGCCGGAATTTCAGACATTCCAAAATACCAGGGAACGTAGGGTTGAATGCAGGGTCTGCGGGGTGCCAGCCACATTACGGCGCCAATATCCACAGGCATGTCGTTTCTCAGCTCCGTTACAAACCCGTATTGATTGTGGGAGGCGCAGATCGTCCCAACACCCCCTTCATGAGGATGGCCGTGTTGATAATGCTGGCTGTTATCCCATTCAGTCCCTTCATAGTGATCAGCCAGTACTTTCATGATCTCTTGTCTGGATATCTTCTCTTTGGGCTTCACCGCAAAAGGGAAAGCCTCCTCCATTCTGTAGTCCTTGCTTGTAAGGAGCTCCAAACCCCGCCACTTTCTGGGGATATTCCCGGGGCTGGCCAATTTTTGCGGATTGCTATATACCTTTCTGAAATTGAAGGGTCCATCCCGCTCCGGTTCGTACCAGCCTCTTTTATTTGCATAACTTATCAACTCGTCTGAACCCATATAAATTTCCCCGTTGGAGAGGTTAACACTGGTAATGGTATAATAATTGGGAATGACCATAACCTTGTTGTCAGGTACTCTTTGTGCCACCCAGTGTTTGCCGTTCACAACGGACATAACCCAGGCTTCTTCGGGATCGGCAATCGTATAAGTTCTTCCGGAAGAAGCATATCCATATTTCTCAACCAGTTCGCCTCCTATCTGAACTGCCTCGCGGGCAGAAGACGCTCTTAGTGCCATCAGTCGCCTGAGCCAGTAACCAATTCCCCCATCGGTCAACTCCGGTTGATCCTCCCTGGAAGAACAGGCGTTGGAAGCAATCGTTACACCATGTTCATTCATATAGGAATCGGCAAATTCCATCCCCGGCATCTCCAGCCACAGGTATTCATAAGTGGTATCGGCCCGGGGAACTACAGCCCCGTTTTGTAATGTAATGGTTTCTCCTTCTTTATGTACTTTTCGGGGTACTTTGAACCAGTTGACCAGGTTTTCTCCATGATCGTCTTCATTATGGGCCATGAGCAGAGAACCACTCCGGGAAGCCTCCTTACCCACCACCAGGGTATAACAGTTGAAATCGGTCTGTTGCCCGATAACCGGGGTAAGGCCGATTAGTAGAGACAAAAAAACAAACAAATGCAATCGTGTCATAGGGGATCTTTTCGTTTTATATCAGAACTCGCAAAAATAGTTAAATCTACACTATTTTTTAACCGTGGGGTTCATTTATTATGTATTACAATTTTCCACCCGGTTGGTTCGGTCTGTTAATTTATCCTACAAATCTTTTATAGTGTTCGTAGCGTTCAAGGATTTCTTTAACATAGTAGTAGGGCTCCTCACCCCGGCAATAACCGTATTGTACCACCGGGTCATTGTAATATTGCGGGTTCGACAATTTAAGAAGATAATCCCGGATCACATACCAGTCGGTGGGATCTTCATTGTTTTTTTCGGCCAGTCTCTGAGCATCTTTTACATGATTCAGCCCGACATTGTATGAGGCGAGCACGAATTTCACGCGTTCGGAGGAATCCGGTATGGAAGCCCATTGCTTTCTTAGGTAGGAAATATACTTTGTTCCTGCCTCAACACTCGATTCGGGGGAATACAGGTCGCTTATTCCCAGCTCCCTGGCAGTAGCGGGCATGAGTTGCATTAATCCCCTGGCACCTGCCCAGGATTTGGTCCTTGGATTGAAGCCGGATTCCTGGTAAATCATGGAGCTCACTAACCGCCAATCCCAACCGATGCTATCGGCACGGGCCTTTATCATATCGTCATAACGCGAAATTCTGCCGGTTTCCATAGAAAAGAAATCGCTTCTTACCCTTCGCCTGTATGATTTGGAGTTATTAAAATATTTATTATATATCACATAATAATCCGTATTCTGCTTCATTCTGGCAATCCATGAATTGACCTCTTTGAGCAACTGGGGTGAGCTTTCCCGCACGGCCCATGCGATCCTTTGTGAGAAGCTTAATCTCACATCAATATCCAGGTTCTGATAAAAGGTGTTATTGATGGCAGCGATGTTATAATCCGCTACAGTATATGGGATCTCTCCCTCAGCTACCTTTCTGATCAGATCTTCCGTAGACAGATCGCCCGACATTTCAACAATATCTATATCACCTCCCAGCTCTTCCTCGAGGTTCTGTAAACGTTTATAATAGGAAGAATTTTTCCGGACATACACCTTTTTTCCTATCAGTTCAACCGGATCGGAAACAATCTCTTTTCTGATTTCATGGATCTTCATTTGCCTCCAGTTATCCGGTTTTTTCTGTACAAGCACCTGATGGGTGTTTGTGTGGGGTGTGGTAAAAGTTACACGTTCTTTCCGGTCTTGTGTGACGGTCAAACCATGGATGATGATGTCGCCTTTCCCTTTTTTCAGCATTTCAATCTCTTTATCCAAATCTTCGGCAACGATTATATCCAGATCGAGTCCCATATCTTCTGCCAGCCTGCTGGCAAGCTCATATTCATATCCCATAGGCTGACCACGGTATAAAAAATAACTGGTGGAGCCATAATAAGTGATGGCTCTCAGTGTTCCGCGTTCCTTTATGCTGGGGAGATCAATTTCCACCTCTTCCATTTCTTCTTTCTCCTGCTTAGCTTTATCCCCTGAACTGCAGGATTCAATGAACAGCAATGCAATTCCCAATAGGAACACCGAATAAAGACGAAGTTGTTTAAATCTCATAATCAACATCCTCCTGTTTAAAATTTCCATAAATTAACAAACTCATAATAAAAAATGTTTATTTTATCTATAGCAATGTCTGTTAGACAACACAGGTCATCAGAGATAATGCCATATAGAACATAACGGCAATCAAACAAATTCTGGCTTTTGTGGTTGTATCATATTGGTGTTTATTTAGCCAGTTAGTCAAACGCAATACGCAATAAAGAAAAAATTGAATTTCAAATTGATTTATATACCAAATTTACAAACTTTGCTTGTATTACCATAGAACCCGCATGTTTTTTTGTTGTGAAGGTTAATGGATGCGGGTTTTATTAAAAATCAAAATGTCAAATCAACTAAAATATAATACAGTATGGATAATACGGATTTAACCCGTCGTTTAGGCAACTCAGAGCTCATGGTAACTCCTGTCGGACTGGGCACCTGGCAGTTCAGCAAGCGAAATAATCTTGCAGGCCGGTTCTGGCCTTATCTTTCGGAAGAAGAGAGTCATGAAATCTTGAAGACCTCTATAAACAACAGGATCAACTGGTTTGATACTGCCGAATTATACGGAAATGGTGAATCCGAAAAAACCCTGGCCAGGGCGCTGCAACAATCAGGTGTTGACGATAAAGAAGTGATCATTGCCACCAAATGGAATCCCATCTTCAGAACCGCTCGTTCCATAACAAAGACTGTTGGAAATAGACAGGAAGCGCTTGCTCCTTACACCATATCGTTGCACCAGGTACACAACCCGGCTTCCTTTTCAAGCATCGGGGCAGAAATGAAGGCCATGGTAAAATTGGTGAAAGATCAGAAAATTAAACATGTAGGGGTAAGCAATTTTTCTGCCTCACAAATGCGGAAAGCGCATGAAGAACTTCAAAAACACGGCCTCAAGCTCGTCTCCAACCAGGTCCGATACAATCTGCTTAACCGGAAAATTGAACGGAACGGTATTCTGGATGCAGCCAAAGAGCTGAATGTTGCCATCATTGCATACTCTCCATTGGCTCAGGGTTTATTGACAGGAAAATATCATGAAAATCCCGAGTCCATCAAAAACAAAAAAGGCTTTCGCAAAATGATGGGTTCATTCAAAGAAAAAGGTCTGGAAAAGAGCCGGCCCCTTGTAGATAAACTGAAGGAAATGGCTGATAAACATGATGCTACCGCGGCACAGGTCGCTCTGAGCTGGACCATAAATTATCACGGCACGAAGGTTTTTGCCATCCCAGGCGCTTCCAATAGCCGGCAGGCCGAAAGCAACGCCCGGGCCATGCAGATCAATCTGTCCGAAGCGGAGATGGAGCAGATATCTCAGGCAAGTACGGGTATAGGAAAATAATCCATTCCATCAGAATTAAAACATTTACAGAATTTCCCATTAATTTTATGCCGCAAAACAAACATCATGGAAGAGATGTATATAATTCCTACACCAGCCTGGCAAACATGTTGAATCTAAGGGAATATAATGAGTGAATTTTTGGTTTTCATACCCGTGTATAACGAGGAACGGTCGATCAGGACGGTAATTTATGAAATAAAAAATATTGCTGATTATGTGGATATTCTTATCATTGATGATGGCTCAACCGATGATTCGCCCAATATTCTTGAGAAGACCGAAAACGTTCAGGTAATACGGCATTCACAAAATCAGGGATATGGCAAAACATTGATCGATGGCTTCCGCTATGCGAATGAGAAAGGCTATAAATATGTGATCACGATAGACAGCGACAAACAGCATCAGCCAGGGGAGATCTATAAATTCATCCATGCCGTGAAACATGATAATTCTGATATCATTTCCGGAAGCAGGTATCTGAATATTTCCCGGGAGGAGCTAAAAGAAGCACCCGAAGACCGCATACGGATAAACCGGAGAATAACGGAGACAATCAACCGTATTACCGGTTATCGGCTCACCGATTCCTTTTGTGGTTTTAAACTGTATAAAGTTAAGGCCCTGAAGCGGCTCAATCTATCCGAAACGGGTTACGGGCTTCCCCTTCAATTGTGGATTCAAGCATGGAAAAAAGGCCTTAGCGTTAATGAAATACCGGTGCAACTGATATATTTTGATCATACTTCCGGGCAAACATCTTCCTGGAAAGATATGTTCAGACGGTACAGATATTATTTACAAATCATTCAAAAAGAAACAGAAAGCCATGAATATAATGATTATAGCAGCGCATCCAGATGATGAAGTGTTCTCCATTGGAGGTACCATTGCCACACACACAATGAATGGAGACGATGTGTATATCCTGAATCTGACAAACGGAGAACCAACACCTTATGGTACGGTGGAAACACGATTAAAAGAGGCGGAAGAAGCCGACCGGATTCTGAAGATCAGAAAACGGATCATTATGGATTTTCCCAACCGCTATCTTGAGGATACCATTGATAACAGAAAAAAAGTGGCGGCCCAAATCAGAGAATATAAGCCTGATATTTTGCTGGTACAGTATCATGTTGACCAGCATCCCGATCATATTAGTGCCTCGGAATTGGGTACGGCTGCCCGGTTTTATGCAAAGTTAACCAAGAGCGATATTCCCGGAGAACCGCATTATCCGCGTAAAATTTTGTATTATTACACTTCCCATTTCAGGCTCAACATGTCGCCTTCCTTCATTCTTCCCGTATCTGAAGAAGCTTTTAAGATGAAGATGGAAGCAGGAAATGCCTATCAGTCTCAATTAAAGAATCAAAAGAGAATTAAACTGGGCGACCGTCTGGAATGGAGCGGGAGGTACTACGGAGCCCTTATCAACAGCCCCTACGGAGAACCGTTTTATACACCTGAAGCAGTTGGAATCAATACTTTGCACAATATTGTATAGGTATGGAGATCACTAAGGTAATAGAACACAACAGAAAGACACAGAATCATTTGTTCAGGCAAAATGAAGAGCTCAGGGTCATTCGGGACGAACTTCTTGAGGCATCTGACCTTCAGAAAGAGCGTAAAAACATACCGGTAATAGCAACGGGGCACCAACCGACCATTTATTATCCTGGTCTGCTTTTTAAGAATTTTTTTACGGGGGATGCGGCAAAACAATTAGGAGGAAAAGCAATAAATTTTGTTGTTGATTCAGATAGAGCGGATTTCAGGATACCCGTTCCTTATCAGCAAGAAGGAGAATTGCACAAGATGGAGACGGAATTAAAAAACCGGAAAAATAAAATATACGCAGCATTCAACCCGTCTTCCGAAGAAATCTTTAATTTTTTTGACAAGATCGGCAACGCCCTGGAATCCCTTTCTCACGCTTCTATTCCGGAAGCATTTGATCAATACAGAAAGGCCTTCTTCGGGACGTTTGAAAAGCATCAGAACTTTACGGATACCGTGATTGATCTCCGCAACCGGTTTGATGACGCGCTGGGCTATACCATCAGGGATGTCAGGATCTCACATATAGCCCGAAGTAAGGGGTATTACCGTTATATTCTTTATCTCATAAGACACCTACGGAACTTTACGGAAGCATACAATGATGCTGTAAGACAATGTAAAAGAAAAGATTATCAACCGGTGAAATTTCTGGATCATCAGAAAGGGTGGTATGAACTTCCTTTCTGGTTATGTAAGAATTCCAAAAGGTATCCGGTTTATGTCAAAAAAAATGATGAGGCGATGCATTTTTATTCGGAAGAGGCGGATACAGATATTTCGGTAAATATTCATAACAGGACACAGGAAGAGCTCATTCAGGCGTTGAGGGATTCTCTCATACTATATCCCAAGGCCACTACACTTACCATCATGATCCGCCTGTTTCTTTGTGACGTATTTGTACATGGAACAGGCGCCATAGAATATGAGAAAGTGAACAATACAATACTTCATGAGTTTTTTTCACTTGATTCCAGACCTTATTTTTATGGGGTTACAGGCGACATCTGGTTGCCCCTGGCAGGGCATGAAGGAACCCATAATGGCCTGGAAAAGGAATATAAAAGAAAGAAGCACTGGCTGGAAGAAGCAGACCGTGACCCGGAAAAATATTTGCCCAGGGTGCTTGCCGAACAATATAAAGGGGAGAAAAAACAACTGGCCCGGCAGATGCAACAGGAGGAAGATCCGGATAAGCGCAGGGAATTGCATCAGCAACTCATGAAAAAAGATGAAGAAATGAAACAATACCTGAAGCCTGAAATGGAAAAAGTCAGGAAAACCCTTGCCAGATATGATAAATTGTTGAGCAGAAGGGATGTTTACTTTGAGCGAAAATACCCCTACTTTATTTTTCCACCGGAATATTTAACAGAGGATCATTTTAGAAAAAATTTAAAAATTTGTTTAAAACCAGACTGATGTATATCGAGCCATTTGGATGACATTACAAACTCAATATTTTATATATTATGGATAGAAAAAATTTTCTTTACACGTTATTTGCACTTGCTTTGATAAACCTTCTCAAACGACTCCTGCATATGAGCGATACTTCCAAAATGGTATAGAAATAGGAACGGAAGCCCCTGATCAATACGGTTGGGCTTTCCCGGCACTTTTTCATACAAAGGATCACTGGATGCTAATATCCGAAAGTGCAGTTGATACAAGTTATTGCGGCACTCATCTGAAGCCGGATGCCAGTGGCGGACTATATACCATTCAATTCCCTTCGAAAGGAGAACGGTTTGGCACAGGCGACAGGTATCCCACTTCAGTGCTGCCCTGGAAAATGCCCTGGCGCTTCATCGTCATTGGTGAGGATCTGAGTACCATTATGGAATCGAACATGGTAACTCATTTGGCTGATTCTTCGCGCTTATCAAAAACAAGCTGGATCGAACCCGGAGTAGCCTCCTGGAGCTGGTGGTCATACCATGGCAGCAGATCGGTGGAACGGCTCAAACAATATGTCGATCTGTCAGTAGAGATGGACTGGAAATATTCGCTGGTAGATGCCGGCTGGCCCGACATGGAAGACGGGAACATTGAGGAAGTCATAGAATATGCCGATCAAAAAGACATTGGCCTGTTTTTGTGGTACAATTCCGGTGGAAGAACCAACAATTACAAGCGGGAGCAGTATGTTATGCTAGATCCGGAACTTCGGAAAAAGGAGATGAGGAAACTCCAGGAATGGGGCATCAAAGGAGTAAAAATTGATTTTTTCAACAGCGACAAGCAGCACATGATCCGGTTGTATCATAACATACTCCAGGATGCGGCAAAATACAATCTGATGGTCAATTTCCACGGGTGCACGCTACCACGCGGCTGGCGAAGAACGTATCCCAACCTGATGACGATGGAAGCCATTAAAGGGGCGGAGAACTACCGGTATGACGGAAGCTACACCGAACGCGCACCGGCCCATAACACCATTGCTGCCTATACACGGAATGTTATCGGTCCTATGGACTATACACCTTGTACATTCAGCAACAACAGGTATCCGCATAAAACCACTTACGGTCATGAACTGGCCCTGAGCGTTCTTTATGAATCGGGGATTCAACATATGGCAGATAAAGTCGAAGCTTATTTATCTCTTCCCGAAGCTCCGAAAGATTTTCTTAAAGCAGTACCTGCTGCATGGGACGAGACAAGGTTCATTACAGGAATTCCCGGAGAAACCGTAGTATTAGCACGACGTAAGGGTGATAGCTGGTATATTGGAGGAATCAACGGAACATCGGAAAACCGGGAGATTCAAATAGAAACTGATTTTATGAAAAGCGGAAAAGATTATGAAATGACACTCATTACTGACGGCGATCAACCTGAAACTTTTCATACCGAAACCCGGAATATTTCGAAAGATCAAGCATTCCAGGTTTC
>JAGXLC010000169.1 GCA_018334875.1 Bacteroidales bacterium
CATAGGACTTCAGTTAAAATTTGAATTTGTTAAAATTAATAAGGCATGGATTACAATTCCAAATTTTGTACTTTGAATTTTAGCCCGAATAATTCTTGAATTATTCCTGTCTCCGACAGCGACTAAGTTTCACTAAAAATTTTTAAAAAAATTTAAGTTTCCCGAATCAAGTTCGGGACAGGCTACCTAAGTCGGGGCTAATACCGCTTTGCGGTACAGGCTCTGCATTTTATTCATATTTATAAAAATTTATGAATAATCCAGGTTAGGTTTTCAATTGAATTTATTATTTTTAAAAAACAAATAAAATTCAAAGATATGAACAGGCGTGAATTTCTTAAAAAATCGGCAATGGGTTCCATGGCTGTTTTTGCTACATCTGCTTTTGGAGCTCCGGCTTATGCCACACCATCGGCCCGGGATCTGAAAATAGGTATTATGTGGAATACAATTGGTGCGGGAGATACCATCCACGAGAAGTTTCAGCTCTCAAAGCGGGCCGGCTTTGGCGGTGTAGAGGTGATGAGTCATATGAACAGAAAAGAGGTGTTGGAAGCCCGGGATGATACAGGATTGGAGATTCCCAGTGTTTGTAACTCGAAACATTGGAATATACCCCTCTCCTCCTCAGATCCCGCAACACGCAAAAAAGGCAGGGAAGCTCTCGAACTTTCCCTGGAAGATGCCAGTGCTTACGGGGCAGATACCGTACTTTTGGTTCCCGGAAGGGTAGATGAGACAACCAGCTATGATGACTGCTGGTACCGGAGCATTGAAGAGATAAAAAAGGCTTTACCCCTGGCGGAGAAACTCAAGGTAACCATAGCGATAGAAAATGTATGGAACAATTTCATTTTAAGCCCCATGGAAGCGGTACATTATCTGGATCAGTTTAACAGTCCTTACGTTAAATTTTATTTTGATTGTGGCAACATCCTGAGATACGGCTGGCCCGAACAGTGGATCAATATACTTGGGCGCCGTATTGCCAAAGTACATATCAAAGAGTTCAGCCGTGAAATTGCCAATGAAAAGGGAAATTCGGCCGGTTTTGGCGTACAGTTGAGGGAAGGGGATGTCAACTGGTCTGAAGTTATGAAGGCTTTGGACAATATCGGGTACAGCGATTGGATAACCCTTGAACAAAGGGGAGGTGACAGCCTGAAAGGCTTGAAGGAGCTGGTGAACAGAACCCAAAAAATAGTTAGCAGTTAAAAATTTTTACCATGATAAGCGATATAAATTTAAACTGGCTTAAATCTGCCAACGGTTTGCTGATAGGCCTCGTTTTAATAATGGCAACTGGATTGCAAATTAATTCGCTCCATGCACAGGATACAAAGGAAGGCATTTCCTTTGCCGTATTTACCGATCAGCATTATGCCAAGGGCATGTTTGCCGATGACTCCTATTCTGAAAACAAAGCGAGCAAATATCTTACCGATATGACCCATGATGTGATGGACCGCATTCCCAAAGTGGATTTTGGTCTGGGACTGGGAGATGCCGTTCATGACAAAACCCGATGGATAGGGGAATGGAAAGAACTGTTTTACAGCAACCTGAATCTTCCCTATTATCTGACCCACGGTGACCACGATATTGTGAATTACCAGCAGTACGACAACAATCTGTCTCCCTTTCCATATAAAACACTACAGGTGCTCCTGGAGGAGCGGGAAATTACTACGCCGACCTATGCCATGCTGCGGTCCAACATCCTGTTCCTGGTAATCGGAGATAAAGGGCCTATAGAAAAAATTCATGAAACCCAGAAAGAATGGGTGGAATATATGGTTCAGGCTTATCCTGATAAGACGACCATTCTGATCTCCCATGCCCCAGTCAGAGGAACAACTGGCGCTTCCAACCGCCATGACTGGGGCTGGCGTCATTCCGAGATGTGGTGGTGGAACCTGTTTCATGAAAACCCGCAGATCAAAGCATTCCTTAATGGAGATGGACATTGCATGAGCTATGTAATTGATGACAACAACGATAATGAAGGATACAGCGGAACTAACGGAAGCTGGGGCCATGAGATGGCATTCATCGAACCACCCAGCCAGGGCTTTTTCGTTCGTGATACACACAACAAGAATGAATTTAGTGTGATTACCATAACGGATAAGACCCTGTCAACACGATCATGGAGAAATGAAGGCAAAGGAGACTGGGCCGATGATTTCACCCATGAATGGGAAGTACCGGAAGGCACCAGCTATGATGAAACAGCGGATGACTGGTATAGCTTTCCTGTTTTTCTGCAGGACGGTGAGCTTCAGATCCTCCCGAACGATGTGATCCCTTCACAGAAGGTACAGCTTCAGCTCATTGGAATGCGCTCTTATAGCCTTTTCAACAATCCCGAGATCATCGCCGGGCATACCACTGATTACGAAAAGGTTTCCGGTTTCGGCGGAGACAACAAAGTGAATTATTACCGGGAAGGTTACATGAAACTCAATGGACCCGAGACAATCACTTTTCCTGATAAAGAAAGTTACCAGAATAAGGAAAAGGGAGGAAAAAGCGGCCAGATCAAAAATTATCTTTTCCATGGAAGCACGCCCCAGGCCATTCCCGGGGCAAACTATAAGATTACCATCCGGGCAAAATCAGAGAGCGGCAAGGGAAAATTATCCGTTGATATGAGCACTTCGAACTGGAGCACCCAATCGCAGTATTCAACACTCAGGGGAAGTGAGCAATCCGTAATGGAGGTAGAAACCAGTAGTGAATATCAAACTTTCTCAGCCAAATATCAGGCACCCCGGAACAATAATGTATGGTTTCTGCAGGGAAGCCTCGCCTGTGAGGATCCGACCGAATATACAATATCCTCCTTTACAATCACCAGGCAATCAGACGCGGAATATACGCGGGATTTTCACCTGAAACTGGGAGATCAATGGTATGAGCAAAAGGGCAAACTGGAGGAAAACAAAGCACAAAATTTTTCATTAGACCCGGTTACTTTAACCGACGGCAGAGGCAATCTGCGCTATAAAGCCAAAATAGGCGGAAATAAGGTAGGAATGGCCCGGATTATATATCATTATCCTTTATTGTATGGGCGAAATGCCCGGTTCACCATAGATTCCTATTCGGGAGACACGGTAAATGTTGCTTTTAACGATCTAATAAGCAGATCCATCAGCACATTTAAAGTGCTTCCGTTTAAAGAAAGTTCAGGGGAATTTTCCCTTACACATGGAAAGATCCATACCTCCGGGAATGGAACGGTCTATGGCACCACAGTCATAAAACCCGGGAAAAAGGTGAAGATCGCCTTTCCCCAATTAGGGTCGGATTAACCGCATGTTAAAATCCCCGGGAATAAGGTTATCGGTGGTTTTTCCAGCACTTCTGTAATAAATAATTTTTATAAAACTATTTCTGAGGCCTGAGCCTTCAAGATCGCCTTCGTAGAAGGCCAATAGCGATAGCACAAATCCCACCGATTATACAGGCGCCTCGTTAGAGCGCCTAATAGAATATAGCTTTAAAGGGAAATTCCTAAAAGTATAATGGAGACCAATATCAACTAATAAATCTGAAGAATTTTTTTAACCCGGGATTACAGCATTTAAATGGACAAAAAATATGGGGGTAATAAAATACCCCCCTATTTCCATATTTATTATCCATTCAGTACCCAGCCCTGGCGGTAGGTGGTACCCGGTGTTTCAGAGCGTTTGATATATTTTTCTGCTTCTTTGCAGTTCGTAGCCTTCATATTTTCGGCATCCCACTCGAGTTTTTCCCGCGTTTGATAAGCTACAAGGGCCAGCATGTTGTTCTCTATTACCTTTCCGGCATAATCAAAATTGGAGAGTGGTTTTGGACCGTCTTTACAGCCATCCACCCATTCCTGGTAGTGCGTTAAAGGACCCTCGGTAGACCGGATGGTACCCTTTTCAATTTCCGGAACCTCTTCGGCAGTGTCACCATTGTGATACCATATCTTACGATAACCATAATCAACAACCATATAACCTTTCTCACCCTTGATAACTACGGCCTTGAACCGATCGTTTTCGGGAATGCCTTCAGGTTTTTTGCCCCCGTCGCTCCAGTGCACCTTAACCGGCGGTCGCCAGTCATTGGCCGGATGTTCCCATGTGGCATCAAGCCAGAAGGGACAGGTATCATTCTTAACAGGCGAACCGGTAGCTTCGCAGGAAACGGGGTAATCCAGGTCCAGCGCCCAGGTGGCAATGTCCATCATGTGGCTGCCCATATCACCGATCTGTCCGGCGCCAAAGTCCCAGAACCAATTCCATGCCAGACAATTGTCACCAATATAGCCGGGATTAAACGGATGGTAAGGACTGGGTCCTACCCACAGATCCCAGTGAAGATGTTCCGGGGCGGGACCCATGTTCGTGAAGTACTGACCGTGTTTTATCACTTCTCTTGGTTCACGGCTACACCATACCCACACTTCCTGGGGAGCACCGATGGCTCCACCCCGGACGAGCTCAACAACACGCCGGACATTCGGATGGGCATGCATCTGGGTGCCCATTTGGGTGCTGAGCTTGTCTTTATTTTTCATATAAGTATTGCGCACCGTCCGTGCTTCCTCAACAGTAATGGCCAAAGGTTTCTGACAATACACGTGGAGACCCCGGTTCATAGCCCAGGTAGAGATAAAGGCATGATTACAATCCGTGGTGGCACTGTAAACCGCATCGATATCTTTTTGCTCCAGGGCTTTTCGCCAGTTAATATAGGTTTTGGCTTTGGGAAATTCTTTTGAACCTTTCTTGAGGTTTTCTTCGTTCACATCGCACAACGCAACGATATTTTCTTCCTTCAGAACATCATTGGTTATATCGTTCCAACCCATATTGCCAATACCAATGGCGGCAATGTTCAGCTTGTCGCTGGGTGATCTTCTGCCGTTTCCGGCCAGCACATGACCAGGTACCACGGTAATGGCTGCCGATGCAGCCAGACCGGTTGCAAGAAAATCTCTCCTTGTCATGCCTTTTGAACTACTTTCAGAATGTTTTTTATTTTTCATTATTTAATGGTTTAATTGATAGAATAGGAGGATTTTTTTCAAATGTAACAAATCATTTTCAATTTCAAAAAAGTATATTTGTAAACATCTTGAATCATTTTATTATGAAAAAACCAAAAATTCTGCAGCGTGCCGGTAATCCGAAATATATTCCCGGCATTTACAATTACTGTGATCGCTGGTGTGAAAGATGTTCCTTTACAGACCGTTGTATGGTTTTTGAAGATACCGGCAACATTTCTACGGAAGACCCTGAACAATTCTGGGAGAAGATCCATGAAAACTTTCAGCAGACCAAAGAACTGCTGGAATATATTGCACAGGAAGAAGGTATCGATCTTGATAATCTTCCCCCGGACCCGGAATTTGAAAAAGAATCGGAACAAAGGAGAAAAGACGCCCGGAATAACGAATTATCGCAAGCAGCCAAAAAATATGGTGACCTGGTAGACCAATGGTTTCAGGAAAACGAAACCCTTTTCAAAGATATGGAAAACCAGTTCAATCAAAACATGAACCTGGGCATTCATGAAAAACAATCTCATGATATAGCAGCCCGTATTACCGATGCCATTGAAGTGATCCGGTGGTATCAGCATCAGATTTATGTAAAGCTTATGCGGGCACTTTCCAGCCGCCATGACCTAATCATGGAAGAAATTGATGCTGATTTCCCATCAGATGCAGATGGTTCGGTAAAAGTAGCTCTAATAGGAATGGACAATTCCATTGCTGCATGGGGAAAACTGCACGAATGCTTTCCCAATCAGGCTGATGGAATCCTGGATATCCTGATGCTGCTGGAAAAACTGCGAAGGAATACAGAAAATGCTTTTCCCAGGGCAAGAAGCTTTGTCAGACCGGGGTTTGACGATTAAGGAAATTCAATGATCCGGATATTCCGAAAATGGATGTCTGAACCTTCCGATTCCAAGAAGATGTAGCTTTTCTGCTGTGAAGATTGGCTGATGCCATTTCCAAATTTCCGTTTACCGATAGTTTGATGGTGCCACCTACACAAACCACCTCGTAGGTATTCCATTTGCCTTCCCTTTGCATCGGTACCATATAAGGAATGTTTCTTTTTACTTGCCTATTTGGTATGACTCGCTCTCTACCTGGGATGACATCCTGTCTATTGACGGTTACTCGCTGTGTTAAAAATTGCAAAACCAGCTTTTTCTGGCCACCCTTTTAAACAACTGCCTATTTATTATCTTTGCTTGTTCTGGCAAAAATTATTTGAAGAAAGGAATTGCAGAGTAAGAAAAAATATTGAGGGGAAGCTTTACATATAATATTAATCTTATGATTATGAAAAAACAACTGTTATTGATATGTATCATTATGGGGTCAATCCTTTTTAAAAGTTGTGAAGGACCTGCTCCCAGGGAAACTGAGATTACTAAAGAAGAACGTTTAGAATGGTTTAAGGAAGCCAAATTTGGGATGTTCATCCATTGGGGAGTTTATTCGAAACTGGCAGGAGAATGGAAAGACCAACAGGTACCTGTTGGAGAAAACGCGGAATGGATCATGCACCATTTTCAAATCCCTGTTGAAGCATACCGTGATGTAGCTGCAACCTTTAACCCGGTAAAATTCGATGCAGAAGAATGGATTGATCTGGCAAAAAACACCGGGATGAAATACATGGTAATCACCGCAAAGCACCATGATGGGTTTGCGATGTACCCCTCAGAGGTGAGCAATTACAATATTGTTGACTACACCCGGTATGATAAAGATCCAATGGAGGCATTATCAAAAGCCTGCAGGAAAGAAGGCATAAGATTTGGCTTTTATTACTCCCATCGTGAAGACTGGAACCATCCCTATGCTTACGGGAATACCTGGGATTTTGATTCTTCTCAAACCAACCTCGATTCGATGGATTATCCCGGTCTTTTCAGAGAATATTTGGAAGAAAAATCAAAGCCCCAGGTAGAAGAATTGCTTGCCAATTACAACCCAAGAGTAATGTGGTTTGACAGGGGAATGTATACCCAGGAGCAGGGGAAGGAATTTGTGAACCTGGCCCACGATATCCGGCCTGAATGTTTGGTTAACGGACGGGTAGGTCATTACCACAAAGAATTATTGGGTGACTACCAGGAATTGGGGGATCGGGAAATAGCCGATTGGGGGATCGGTGAATATTTTGAGACTCCAATGACCCTCAATCAAACCTGGGGATACAGCAAGTTTGATACCACCTGGAAAGAGCCAAAACGCATTATTCGTCAGTTGGTAACTACGGTCAGCAACGGCGGCAATTATTTGTTGAACGTGGGCCCCACCGGGAAAGGTGAAATACCGGAAGCTTCCGTAAGAATATTGAAAAAAGTCGGTCAATGGATGCAAAAAAACAGTGAAAGCATATATGGTACCACTGCTTCTCCGTTTGCGGATAACAGGCCGTGGGGCAGGATAACCAGAAAAGGTGAAAAGCTTTATTTGCATATATTTCAATGGCCCGAAGATCAAAAGCTCGAAATTGAGGGATTGAACAATGTCATCAGGAAAGCATATATGCTTGTAGATAAGGAAAAAAAGCTTGATGTAAAAAGAAATGATGATCAAATCCGCATATCTCTCCCTTCTGATCCGGCAGATGAAATTAATTCAGTGGCAGTGCTTGAAATTGAAGGGGACCCCAACGTTGATCCTTTGATAATTAAACAGGAAGGGAATCAACCCATTCAACTGGAATGCAAAAACGCCATCACAAAAGGCAGTGCCATAAAACGCTATAACCGTAAAGGGAAGTATCACATATCCAAGTGGAAAAAGCCGGAAGATTTGATCCAATGGCATGTTGATGTTGAGGTTCGAGGCTCATACAATATTTTCATCAATTACTCTGCACGTCCGGAATGGGAAGGTCAGCCATATATTGTCAACGCCGGGGAGAATGAATTGGAATCACAGGTAATTGGCTCGGAGGGCTGGTATGAATATAACACTTTTAAGATGGGTCAAATTGAATTTAATGAAAAAGGAAAACACCTGGTGAAAATTTATCCGAAGGAAGCTTCAGATGAGCATTTGATGTATTTCAAATCGATGGAATTGAGGCCTATAAATTAATGGTCACACTTTCTCCTGCATAAACTCCCCGGGGCAGCTCCACCGCTATGTCACTCACCCTTTCTTCTTCATTCCAGACAGCCTGAAAGTTATCTCCACATTTTTCTATTCGAGAAGAAACTGTAATAATCTTTTCATCATGCATTGCTTTTGTTTATATCATTTAAATCAAAAAGTATATATATTTATTAATTTCTGTCTTTCAGATTAAAAAGCAATATGATAGCCTAATCATAGTACCAGACTCCATAATTTTTGCATAAATTTGAAAGAATATCTGGAAAATGAAATGGATATATTGACCAATCCCATCAAGCTAAGTTAAAAATTTCATGAATCAATCAATTTTTTTTTTGCGGTGGGCTTTGAAGAATGGAAAACCGAGCCGTGGCAATCCCATTGGGGTAGAAGACTGAGTTCAATCAATCATAAATCATATTATAATTAGGGAGGTCCATATGAAACCTTTAAATATAGTGCTTTTGCTATTGATTATAGCAGCATTTGCCTGCACCAGGGAT
>JAGXLC010000170.1 GCA_018334875.1 Bacteroidales bacterium
TTTATTTATAACAGATTAACATCCATAAATGTTTTATTGTATTTATGATAAATTAAATTCAGTAAAAATAAACGGCAAATATACTGATGATTGTAAATTATCAGTATATTTGCCGATAAAGCTCTTTTTATGAATTACGGAACGATTTCAGGTGATATCATTTCTTCCACTTCTCTTTCCGGTAATGATAAAAGAAGATTGGAGAAGGGCATTACCGGTTTATTTGAAGATCTTACCAATAGATATGCCGCTGCAGGATTCTATGCCCGGCTTGTTCAGGGGGATCATGTGGAGTGTGCCATGAGCGCTCCAGAATTTGTGCTCCGTCTGGCCCTGATAATTAAAACTTATATCAAATCGTTGGAGTTACCGAAGGATGAACCCAGGGATAAGCGAATTGAACGGTTTAAAGAGCATGGTCTCCGACTGGCTGCGGCTGTGGCTCCTCTGGATACATTGGACAGAAAAGCGGGTATAATAGATGGAGAAGCCATAGAACTGTCCGGGAGAGCCATAAAAAATATGGATACTTCAGACAAACAAAAAGTGATCATTAAAGATACCATGTTTTTTTGTTCACCGGATAAAGGGACAGAGGAACAGTTTGCGCCGGTGTTTGCTCTTCTGGATGTATTGCTCTCTAAATGTTCAGCAAAACAATGCCGGGTAATTTATTATAAGTTGCTGGGATATAATGAAGGAGAAATTGCCAAGATACTGAAAAAATATCAGTCTACTATTAATCAGCACTCTACTGCTGCCGGATGGCATGCTATTGAAAAATCTGTGAAATATTTTGAAAAAATAATCCTATGACCCTGCTTTATAAACTATTAATATTACAGTTTACAGCCCATATACTGGCTGATTTTATGCTTCAGGAGAAAAACTGGATTGACCATAAGGAGAAAAAACTCTTCGCCAAACAACATGTGTGGCATGCCCTCATTATTTTTATCACCTCATGGGCTTTGTCTTTTCATATTGGATTTTGGAAAGGGGCGCTGGTTATTTCGGTACTTCACCTGGGTATGGATATTCTGAAAAGCCTTTTTAAGGTGAGAAAAGATAAAAATTATTTTTTTCTTGATCAGTTTGTTCATTTAATTATCCTGGTTGTAATTTCTACGCTTTATGTGCACTATTTCGGGTATGCGTTACCTTTTGGTGCTGACGTAAAAATATTGGCAGCGATTTCTGCTGTTGTGCTTTGTCTGAAACCGTCCAACATCATCATCAAAAATCTGCTGGATGTTTTTGATATTGAAGCCCCAAAGGAGAAAGGAGTGAGGAAAAATGCGGTGGATCAGGAAGAAGAAGCTAAAGGTTTGCCCAATGCAGGTAAGCTTATTGGTATTGTTGAACGTCTGCTGGCTTTCATGCTCATCCTTTCAGGCCAATATAGCGCTGTAGGATTCATTTTTGCTGCAAAATCCATATTAAGATTTCGGAATACGAAACATTCTGAATATGTGCTTGTAGGTTCCCTGTTGAGTTTTGGAATTGCCATTTTTTTGGCATTGGGTGTGTCTGAAATTTAATTTATCGGCAAATAAACCGATAAACTATAATTATCGGTTTATTTGCCGATTTTTAATTTCATTTGCCTATTATTGTCCGTTATTGCTTTGCTTTGTTTTCATTCCCGCACCATTTTCTGTATATTCTTTTTCTTGGTTTCCAGCGGAATACGTATTATTCTGATATTCCCGGGTACTGCTGGAGCTGTGGTTTCCATTTCCTGAGCCGGCATTAACGGAAGATTTGCTTGTCGTTTGAAAACCGGAATTTTGCCTTTCCTCAATAGAGAAGTAAGAGATGATCTGAATGTTCTCAACAATTTCTCTAAGTTTGTAAACCATTTGATTGATGGCTTGACCCAGCGTGCCAATCTCGTCGTTCTGCCTGATATCAGCCCGGACTTTAAGATTTCCTTCTGACACTTCCCTGGCAATGTCTCTCAGTTCTTTCAGGGGATTAACCAGTCGACCCACAAAAAATATAAGCAACACTTCCTCCGAACCCACAGAATAATAAAAGGGATCGATAATAACCTCACACCTATATGGAGGTTTTTTTCAAAGGATATAAGATGACCGGTGATGTAAATCATCGTGAGGGAGTAATATATATCATATAATCAGAATATAATGGAAAGAAAAAGCCGGTTGAACACATGTTTCAACCGGCCCGGAAAAGTGTTTTTTGAGAAGTGAAGATTACTCAGAAAGGCACAATCTGATATTATTCCTGCGCTGCCTCTTTTACCATCTGACTGGCATATCCCCATTCATTATCATACCAGCTCATGATCTTAACCAGATCTCCGTCAACTACCTGGGTCATGGTTAGATCCACAACAGAAGCCCGGGGATCCTTAACGATATCAGCAGATACAATACCATCTTCGGTAACTCCCAGAATATCTTTATATCTTTTGCTCCGTGCTTCTTCACGGAAGATGTCGTTGAGCTCCTTCCTGTCTGTAGGTTTGCTGGTAACGAATACAATATCTGCCAGACTTCCTGCAGGTATGGGTACCCTCACAGCCACTCCGTTAAATTTTCCCTTGATATCGGGAAGCGCTTTGGCAGAAGCCGTTGCTGCACCTGTAGTGGTAGGAACCATATTGGCGGCACCCGCTCTTCCACGTTTGAATTTTGTGGCCGGAGTATCAACGAGGCTTTGAGTAGACGTATAGGCATGAATGGTGCTCATGGTGGCTTTTTCTATACCTATCCTTCGTTTCATGACCTCCACAACCGGCGTTATACAATTGGTAGTGCAACTGGCACATGAGATGATTTGTTTGTTTCCTTCATTTTTATTGACACCATGCACCACGGTTTGCATTTCTTCGCTTTTCGTGGGAGCTGACAAAATTACCTGTTTTGCCCCGGCGTCCAGATGCTTTTGCAGTTCTTCGGTTTTTGTAAATAATCCCGTGCATTCAAACACTACATCAATATCATGAGATTTCCACGGCAATTGGGAGGGATCCTTTTCACTGTAATAGTAGAATCCATAGTCTTCTATGGCAATGCTTTTTGCATCCTTGCTTCTGCATACCTCTTTTTCATACCGGCCGTACACGGTATCATATTTTAACAGATAAACCATGTTGGCAATTGGCGCTATATCATTCACTGCGACCAGTTCCATATCCGATCGCTCCATGATTATTTTGAGCGTCGCCCGTCCAATTCGTCCGAGTCCATTAATAGCAACTTTTTTCATACTAACCTCCGTTTTTTATTTATAGATTGTTATCATTATTAGAACCGAAATCGTTCAAAATATTTGTGATTGGTTGAGTAGAACCTGAGGGGCCATGCATGCTCCTTTGATTAACTGCAGTCAATTCATGTTTAAGTAGGACAAATTCAGATAGTTTTTTGTTTGGGCTGAAAATACTTTTCCGGGAAGATTGTTGCTGAGATAGAGTATTGAGGAGGCTTTTCACTTCCGAATAAGGACAATAGGTTTTGAAAACCGTATACAATTCGGCTGAATTTCAAGCGCCATAGGAGTCTCCAAAGCCATGAATTTATTCCCAATGCAGGGAGAAGGTATTATCTTGATTTAATACAACGCTTGTTCCGAGTTTTTTTCCTTCTCTGTTCAGCATGGAGCTGAGCCATTCGGCATCTTTTCCTGAAACGTGATTGAGCCTGAGATTTCTGATCTGCATGGGAACGATTTTCATGGAGATCAGGTTGCCGTTTTCGGGATGGATTTTTGGAAAATACATCAGCGTAAGGTCGTCGCGGTATTGATTGTGCCCGCTAATGCCTTCATAGTCGTTTATGAAATCACCGGCTCCGTATAGAATCAGCTTGTTTTTATATACTTCAATACCCCTGGGATGATGCGATGAATGTCCATGTATCACATCCACATCTGCCTCATCTATTAATCGGTGGGCAAATTTACGCTGACGTGCGGGTATCTCATAGCCCCAATTATCGCCCCAGTGTATGGAAAATACCACAATATCTCCGGGTTGCTTTGTGGATTGAACGTCCTGTTTGATTCTTTTCAAAGAACTCGTATCCAGATGGGAAAGCAGGTTTACCCCGGATTGCTCTGAAGTGGCCTTCCAGTTTTGTAATAGTCCGCTGGTTGGAGAACCATAAGCTAAAACGATTACCCGCTGTTCTTCATTGTTCAAAACGGCCAGCTTACGTGCATCTTTCAGGTTCTTTCCGGCGCCGGCATACTGAATCCCTTTATTTTCAAGGTTTTTTAAAGTCTCAAGAAGCCCCTCCCTGCCCCAGTCCATGATGTGGTTATTGGCAAGCGAGCAAAAATCGATCCCTGCTTCTGTCAGGACTTTTGTATTTCCTGGATGCATGCGATAATGAATGCCTTTGCCAGGCCAGGGTTCATCATGAGCAGTAATGCTGGTTTCCAGATTAATGATTTTGAAAGTGGGATTGATCTGCTCCCATACTTCCTGTGCGTCGCCCCATATATAATCATAGGAGACGGGTTTGTCAATGGAGCCTTTTTCTTGTTCTGCCAACCGGACATAGTCCCGTGCATCTTTTACATAAGATTCGTAAATCCGTGGATCAACTGACTGGGGAAATATCTGGTCCACACCCCTTCCGGTCATCACATCCCCGCAAAGGAAAAGTGTGATTGCAGATGAAGACGAATGAAATACCGGAATGTTTATGGATGGTTCCGCGAGTTCCTGTATAACAGAAGAACCCGGAAGCAATAGAATGCCGGTCAATATGATAATCAATTTTGGAAGCATATATCTACCTTCTTTTTATATTAACGGATAGAACCTCGTGTTTTATATTTGCTCGGAGTACATTAAAAAAATAATAGGTATTTGCATTGTTCCGTTATTCTAAGACAATTTGGGAATTCATCGACAATGAGTTAATTGTTTGTTAACATAAAAAGCGGGTATTATGAAAATCCTCTGGCATATCTCTACCACAGAAACCCAGCATAATTCTTTCAAAAGCGGTCATCTGATCAATAAATGGGCCGGTGCCCATCCGGAAATTTTCGATGAGGATGACCTCCGGCTGGCCAGAGAAGAGGCCAAGTATGGATATAAGTTTTATGAATGGATGGCGGCTGTTATCATTTACAATACCATAGGCTATTTTTCACTTATGAAAGAATATGAGCTGACCAGCCATGAGCGAAAGCATGAAGCTTTTAAGCAAATAGTTGATCCAAAGACTTTTCAGTATATTATGGCTCCCAAAGAGGAAGAGAATTATTGCCCTGATCTTTTTTGCTATTCTGTCGACATCGATGATTGGTTTTTCTGCGATGTGAAAGGAAAAGAAGATGAATGGAATCTTGACCGGCTGGCTTTTTTTAAAAATCTGAAGAACATCACGGGAAAGGAGGTTAGATTGGTAACTATTGATAAACAGTCTACAGTTCGTGAAAGTGGAGGCATTGCTTTTACCCATGAGTAGGAAACAGCAACCCTGAAAATTCAGAAAATAGATGTTTACCTTATTTGATTTGGTTATTTTTTTTGTATTTTCGTTTTGATGATTTAAGTCACTGCAATCTGGCTGTCAGGAGCAATGTAAACAAAAAGCCTTAAATTATTGATATTTTTTTATACAATGGTTCAATCAAATTTTAAAATGGGAGATGAAAAAATGAAAAAGTTACTTTCACTTTTACTGGTTACATTTATGCTTTCTTTCTTTATGGTCGGATGTGCCGGCAAAATCTTCGTGCAGAGTATGAATATAAATCCCTCAAATCCTTCACCTGGTGATGAGGTGGTTGCTCGTGTTACACTCAATAAGTTCTCCGAGAAAGTGGAAACTGTTAAAGGCAAAGTGCGGGAATACCCTCAGTATTCTTTTACTTTTAACAACAACGGCGAAGATGGTGATGAAAAAGCAGGAGACAATATCTGGAGCAGGAAAATGGATATTCCGTACAATGCTCCCTCCCAGACTTTTCATCTGGACATCACTGTGTTGGATAAAGAAGGCAATATCATTGCCACGGAGAATGCCGAAGACGAGAATCGGGAAGAGAGCGGGACCATTGATCTGAAGATTGAATGATGGGCACGGAGGTATTGATTTACTGATATTGATTTAGTAGAATTAAGAAATACTCTAAAGTCTGTTTTCTTTAAAATAAATTGAATGGCCCCCGGAGGCACGAATAATAACTCATTCGTGCTTCCGGGGCATCCATCTCATGAAAACATGGATTTAATCACCGGTATTTCGGGAGGTTTGTTGCTGGGTGCTAAGATTGATCGGGACGCTCACCGAATTTCCCCGGAACGATTGGTTGCCTTGGGCCGGCTTAATTTTAGTGAACCTTATGCCATAAGTCCATCTACATAGCCCGGTTTCATCCATTCCACATTTTCATGGTTGAAAAAGGGTCTTAATTGGGCCTGCAGCTCATTCATCCTGGATTCGGACAGCTTTTGAAAATTCCTGATGATCTCAATGTTGGTGTCAATCACCTCTTTGCTGTCCATGGCGATGTTGGCAGCGGTAACATGATCCAGTGACAGGGCATATTTTATCAGATCGGTTGGTCTCAGTCGGTTAATACTTTCTCTGGGCCGTATTACTTTCATGCCCAGTACACCCAAGTTTTTGGCGGCTGCTGCAGGCATGGCCCTTTCCTCAAAGTTCTGGTTTTCCTGCATGTGATTTAGTGCTATGAGCATGGTATCCAGATCATAGTTTTCTGCCACATACTTCATTGCTTTTGCGGATGTATGTCCCGTGAATCCAATAAAACGAATGGCTCCCTGCCGTTGATAATCTTTTAAAACCTGGTATACACCATCCAGATTTCTGGCATCTTCCATCCCGCTGATAGAATGGATTTGGTAAAGATCGATGTAATCGGTCTGCAGCTTTTCAAAGCTTCTTTCAATGGTCCGTTTAGCCCCCTCAGCATCCCTTTCCTGGACTTTTGTTGCCAGAAATACTTTTTTTCTGTGGGTTTTCAGCAGCCGACCCAGTCTTTCTTCACTGTATTCACTCACATTTTTGTAGCTGGCTGCGGTATCCCAGTAATACAATCCTTTGCTTAGGGCATATTCGAGCAGTTCCAGGCCCTTATCCGTGTCTTCTTTCATAAATCTTGAACCGGTACCATAGGTGATCATGGGTATCTTTACGCCGGTTTTGCCAAAGGTCCGGGTGGGCAATCCTTTGGGGTCATAATGAACTGAATGATCTTTGCTCCAGGCCACTTGAGGTACTAAGCCAACGGCAGCGGCAGCATAGGCTGTCCTTTTTAAGAATTCGCGACGGCTGATGTTATTTTTAGTTTTCATAACTGAAAGAATTTTAGGTGAAAACAATTAAGGAAATAAAGCATGTATATGGTTTTTGATTGAATGCAACAAAATATCTAAATATGAATATGTAAAAGTAACAAAAAAATTTGAGGAAATGTTTCGTAACTCCACCATCTTTCCAGTCCAACAATAAAACCCCTAACCAAATAATAAAGGTGGCCTGGGTTAGGACCACCTTTATTATAAGCATTGGGTGTTGATTTTGTATATTTTGTGTTGCTTATAAAATCAAGCCAGATCAAAACGATCCAGGTTCATGACTTTATCCCATGCTGCCACAAAGTCCCTGACGAATTTTTCCTCGGCATCATTGCCTGCGTAAACTTCAGCCTGGGCTCTCAACTCTGAATTGGAACCAAAGATAAGATCTGCCCTGGTTCCTTTCCATTTTTCCTTGCCCGACTGCTGGTCGTATCCGACAAAGGATTCTTTTTTATCAGAAGCAGCTTTCCAATCGGTATTCATATCGAGCAGGTTTACAAAGAAATCGTTGGTAAGCACTTCCGGGCGCCTGGTGAAAACACCATCTTCAGAGTGATCAAAGTTGGTGTTCAGCACACGCATACCTCCAACAAGAACTGTCATTTCCGGGGGAGTCAATGTGAGCAGCTGAGCTTTATCAATCAACACCTCTTCGGTGCATTCCGCATATTGTTTTTTATGATAGTTGCGAAAACCATCGGCTTCCGGCTCCAATACTTTAAAAGATTCCACATCGGTCCATTCCTGAGATGCATCCGTACGTCCGGGTGTGAAGGGCACGGTTACATCATAACCCGCATCCTTTGCAGCTTTTTCAACACCAGCACATCCTGCCAGCACAATAAGGTCAGCAAGAGAGACTTTTTTGTCGCCGGATTGAGCCTTGTTAAATTCCTTCTGTATGCCTTCGAGTGTCTCCAATACCTTGCTGAGCTGATCGGGATTGTTGACTTCCCAGTCCTTTTGTGGAGCCAGCCGGATGCGTGCGCCGTTTGCACCGCCTCGCTTGTCCGATCCGCGGAAGGTGGAAGCGGATGCCCATGCCGTGGACACCAGCTGGCCAACTGTCAGGCCGGAATCCAGGACTTTGGTTTTTAATTTAGCGATGTCCTTTTCATTGATCAAGGTATGATCCACTGCCGGAACCGGGTCTTGCCAGATCAAATCCTCTTCGGGTACTTCGGGTCCGAGGTAACGGGATTTGGGCCCCATGTCGCGGTGTAATAGCTTAAACCAGGCCCGGGCAAAGGCATCTG
>JAGXLC010000171.1 GCA_018334875.1 Bacteroidales bacterium
GGGCTATCAGGAACAGCGCCTTGAAATTAAAGGCAGACAGAAGATTAATGTAGAATTAATACCATCTGTCGAAGAGATTGATGAAGTGGTGGTTACGGCACTGGGTCTTTCGAGAGAAAAGAAATCACTTGGGTATTCCGTTGAAGAGGTCAGCGGTGAAGAGATGACAAGGGTTGCCCAGGAGAACGTATTGAATTCAATGGCAGGTAAGGTAACGGGTGTAACCATTAACTCTACAGGTGGCGCAGGCTCATCGGTTAGTATGGTTATCAGGGGTGCCACATCCCTGAGCACAGATAACCAGCCTCTTTTTGTTGTCGATGGCGTTCCGATGTTTAATACGGTTAATAATGTCGGAGGTTTTGGCGATCGTAACCTTGTGGATTACGGGAATGCGATTTCCGATTTGAACCCCGAAGATATTCAGGATGTATCGATATTAAAAGGTCCCAGTGCAGCGGCTTTATACGGGACACGGGCCGGTAACGGGGTTGTGCTTATAACGACCAAACAGGCAGGAGACAGGGATGGACTGGAGGTGTCGGTTACATCAAATACAGTATTTGATATTCCCCATGGTTTTCTGGATATTACAAAGAAATTTGGACCCGGATATTTTCCTATCAGGCCGGAAGATATCGGAGGAGGAGTATTGCCCTACAGCGATTCAAGGGGCAATACGGGCTCGGAACTGGACAAAGGGTACTGGGCCCCGCAATGGCACTCTCCCCTTGATGCAAACGGTGAGCGTGTTCCTATTGAACTTGTATCTTATCCTGATAATATCAAAAATTTTGTGAATACCGGTTTTACCACCACCAACGGGGTATCGGTGTCAAACAGCACTGAACTTATTGATTTCCGGCTGGGAATAACAAACATGATCCACGGCGGGTTAATTCCAAATTCTGACCTGGGTAAAAATACATTTGTGTTATCTGCCTCCTCCAGGGCATTTGAAAATGTGACAATAAGCACCGATATCAATTTTTCAAATACTGGTGCGGATAACAGGCCTTCGAGCAACAGGGGAACCAATCCTTTGCAATGGGCCTATCAAACGCCCAATAACATTCCCATTGAAGAGTTATCTGATTACTGGGTTCCTGGCGCGGAAGGACTAGAGGTGGTTACCATTTCTCCTGCTTATAGTGAGAATCCTTATTTTCTTGCCCATGAAGTGAATAACAGCTTTGACAGAAACGCTATATTCGGTAACATGGTAGCTGACTGGGAAATTTCTCCCTCCTTCAGCATAATGGGGCGCTATTCACTGAACCGGAGTGATGAGGTGCGTGAAACAAAAATCTCACCGGGGTACAGCAGGGAGCCAAATAACGGTACTTATGGTATTGCCAATTTAGGGCGGCTTGAAACAAACATGAAAGTTCTTGCAACCTATACCAGGGACTGGGAAGACTTTTATTTCTCAGCTTCAGGGGGAGGGAATATTCTTTATTCAAGGAGTTCCAACTCCAGCAATTCAGCCAAGAATGGTAGCGGACTTATTGTTCCCAATGTTTACACGGTACAGAACATAAGTTCGGCCTCGCTGAATTACAGTTCCGCCCTGTACGAAAGGGCTGTCAACAGCGTATATGGTCTTGCTAATTTCGGGTGGAGGGATATGGTTTACCTTGACCTGACAGCAAGAAACGACTGGTCCAGCACTTTGCCGGCTGAGAATAACTCCTATTTTTATCCCTCTGCCTCACTCAGTTTTCTGGTAAACGAGGCTTTTGATTTAGGCCGGAATGTAAACATGCTTAAACTTCGCGGAGGCTGGGCACAGGTGGGTAACGACACATCACCCTACAGCCTGACCTCTGTTTACGGCGATTCGGGCCAGTGGGGCGATGCAATAAGGCTTAATAAGCCCGGCACCCTGTTGACTCCCGATCTTAAGCCGGAGCAGGCCACCTCAAAGGAGATAGGAGTTGAGGCACGTGTTTTTAACAACAGGCTCAGGTTTGACGGTACCTATTACCAGGTAGAGAACCGCAACCAGATACTTGGTAATATTCCTCTTGCAGCTTCGTCGGGGTTCAGTAACATAAAACTGAATACGGGGTTGCTTGATAGCCAAGGTGTTGAGCTAATGCTGGGAGTCACACCTGTTCGGACAAATGATTGGAACTGGGACCTGAATATTAATTTCACAAAGAACGAAACAATAATCAGGGAGCTTGCCGAAGGAGTTGAATTTATTCAATTCTGGGGTGACAACAAGATGGATGCCAGGGGGTACGCCTATGATCCCGAAGCAGGACATAACGGGCTGGTTGGTAACCTTTACGCGCCACTTAAGAAAAAAGTTACCGATGAAAACTCCCCCTATTACGGATATCCTATTGTGAGTACAGCTACTGGCAATGGTTGGATACCGGAAGAAGAACCGTCACTGATCGGGAATTACAATCCTGATTTTATAATGGGGCTGCAATCGCAGCTTCGCTTTAAAAACTTTACACTGAGTGCCACATTTGACTGGAGGTCCGGTGGCCAGTATGTTTCACAGACATATCGCTATTATGGAAATCATGCTCAAACTCAAACCTGGCTTGATAATAACCTGGTTCATCCGGGCGATCGCGGACTTGGAAAAGAGCTTCGTGACTGGGTGGTAGCAAATGATGACTGGCTGGTAAAGACCGAGGAAATGCTTCTGGTTGGTGGACCAACCCCTGATTATGGCGGATTTCCCGAAGCACTAAGCGGTATTACAGTATATGATGGATTGTTCTCTCCCGGTGTGCTTGGTTATCATGATGATGATGGGAATTTTATTTTGGTGCGTGAAAACCTTGGAAACGAGGGGACAAATATTTTTCCTTACATATTAAGTAATCCCTGGGATTTCGGGACCCAAAATGTCTTTGATGCAGATTATATTAAATTACGTGAAGTTTCCCTTGGCTTTCAGTTGCCGCAAAGTATTGCAAACAGTTTACGGGTTAAAAGCGCCAGTATTTCTGTTTACAGCCGTAATATAATGTTGTGGACCAAGGATTCGGATTTTGGCACTGATCCTGAAAGGGCTTACCAGGCAGAATCCAGCACTGGTAACAGGGGCATGCAGTTCAAGCAGGGAATAGAGAGATACAATGTTGACCCGCGTGTAATTCCCATTGGTTTTAGATTAGACCTTAATTTTTAGAAACTAAAAAGTTAAAATTATGTATAGAATAAAAGATAGCTTTAAAATACTTCTGGCCCTGGTACTTGTTTTTTCTGTTTCCTGCCATGACCTTGAAGAGATCAATATCAATCCCAATGGTGTCGATCCGCAAAAGGCCGATCCTAATTTGTTAATGGCTACAATAATAACCGGTGTGGGCCAGAATGTTGTGGACCTGGGGTTTGGCGATATTGCCGGAGTTATGCAGCATACCCAGAAAGATGGATGGAGCGGCAGTCATAACAGTTATGAATGGGATAACGAAAGTAAGAGTTGGCGCACTTATTATAATATCTTAAGAAATATAGATGAGTTTTATAAAAAAGCTGTTGAGAGAGATCTTGAATTTCACCAAGGAGTAGCCAAGGTGATGGAGGCATATACTTTCGGGTTGATAGCCGATCTTTATGGTGATGCGCCATATTCCCAGGCAGTGAAAGGGGAAGGGGGCAGTGAGTTTTTCAGCCCGGTGTTTGATCCCCAGAGAGATATTTACCTGGGTATCCTTTCCGACCTGGAAACAGCAAACACTTTATTGTCCAAAAGTCAGGGAGCTTATCAAAGCATTAATGCAACCCAGGATGTGTTGTTCCGGGGAGATGCTGCAAAATGGAGGAAGTTTGCCAATTCCCTTGCATTGAGGTATTATATGAGAATTTCCGAAAAGGAACCTTCTGTTGCAGAACAGGGGATAAGCAATATTTACGGTAACCCCTCAGATTATCCTTTGATAACAAGTTATAATGATGATGCCAACATGGAATATATTGGTTCTTCCCCGGAAAATGCGTGGCCTACCAATACTGTTTTTGACATTGACCCGAGTGGCCAGTATAACAGGAAAAAGTTGTGTGTTACCCTGGTGGAAGCCCTGCAGGCATTGGATGATCCCAGGCTGGGGGTGTGGGCCAATAAAATTGAAATACCGCTTGTACTCGACCCTGCCAATCCCGACAGGGATGAAATAGTTGACGGTAAGAGATATATCGGACAAAATGTTGTTGACGCGTATCTTGCTGGTGTCGGAGCGCCATTAAATTATGATGAAGAATATGTGGGCCTTCCTCCTGCAGCAACCGGAGCATCTACTTATAATTTAAATCCAAATATTGACCAGGGAACTTACAATCCTCACGTATCTATGTTAAACGATATCTATAAGGATGTTTCCGGTCCGCTGCTACTTGCCAGAATGATGTCTGCATCAGAGGTACACTTTATTCTTGCCGAAGCAGCAATGAAGGGCTGGATATCTGGAGATGCTCAAACACATTATAATGAAGGTGTAAAGCAGTCGCTTAATGCATGGAATGTTGGTAATGAATACGAGAACTATATTGCAAATGCACCTTTTGGCGGACTGGAAGAGCTTATTGAGCAAAAATGGATAGCAAGCTGGTCTGCTGCAGCCGAGGCCTGGTTCGATTACAGGAGAACGGGCTTACCTGACCTGGAACCAGGTGAGGCAGCAATCAGGCAGGCACTTCCGTTGCGCTTTTATTATCATTTAAACGATGAAATAGCCCTTAATTATGAGAATGCCCAGGCAGCGATCAATAACCTTGAAACAACTGATTTTACAGCACCTGACGGTAAAAACAGTGCCTGGTCCAAATTCTGGCTGCTTCAGGGAACAGGTAAACCGTGGTAATTCCAGCATGAAATGAAGAAACTGTTTTTGCTGACTTTTGCATTCTTATTAATTCTGTTGATTGTGCCGTTTTTATCGGAACAAGGCTCTGAAGAAGGAGGTGGACCTGAGGCACCGAAGGGATACAGGAGCGAGTTTTTTCTGAAAGCTGCTTATGCGCTGGGAAGGCTGGATCTGATTGACATGGAGCCTGCTATTCCCGAAGAGTTGAAGGTGTATAGTGATATCGAATATAAACAGGTCGATTCCCTTTCTTTAAAGCTTGATATTTACAGATTAAAGAAACTGGCTGATCCGGTTCCCGTCGTGATTTTTATTCACGGCGGGTCCTGGAAGTCAGGAAAAAGGTCGGATTACCTGCCATATCTTGTTGACTATGCAATGAAGGGATACGTTACCTTAACGGTTTCTTACCGCCTGTCAAAAGTTGCTCTTTTCCCCGCTGCTGTTCAGGATGTTTTTTGTGCCATTCAATGGATCCGTACACATGCCGGCGAATATGGAATCGATCCCGGCAGGATTGCATTGGTTGGCGCCTCAGCCGGGGCACATCTGGCTATGCTTGCAGGTTATGCCTCTGACCATCCTTTATTCAATTCCGGTTGCAACTATGAAACCGGAGTTAATGTGAATGCTGTGGTTAACTTTTACGGCCCGGTTGACCTCACCGTTGATTTTGCCCGTGAATCCGGTCCGCTTACGGAGTTTATCGGTAAAAGTTATAACGAAGCGCCGGATTTTTACCGTGATGTTTCACCGCGCACATATATTACACCGGACGATCCACCCACACTTACATTTCACGGAACCATTGATTCCCTTGTGCCGGTCAGCCAGGCAGATTCACTTGACAACTGGTTAACCAGGGCAGGGGTTACACATGAATATCACCGCCTTAAAGGATGGCCGCATGCTATGGATATAGGTGAAAAAGTAAATGAATATTGCCGGCACTATATGGATATCTTCTTGAAAACATATCTGTAATATTAAACCAAACATTTAAAAATTTCAATTATGGAAAAAAAACCACGTTTATTTGTTTTAATGTTTATTATCCTGGCCGTTGGCTTTTTATCATCCTGTGATAAAGAGGAAACACAGGAAACATTTCCGCTTTCAGCGCTGGTCCATTACAGCATTGACGGGAAGCAGGTTGCATTTCATGCCTTGACCCACAGTGCTGTCAGCTGGCACTGGGACTTTGGCGACGGGCAGGAAAGTACCGAAAAGAACCCTGTTCATGTATATGAAAACGGAGGGTATTATGATGTTGTACTGACTGCAACCGGTAGCGATGGTAATACTGCAGTTGATGAAGACAGTATTGGTGTAGCACTTACCCCTTATGTGTTGCTTACCGGCGGGCCCACTGCAACAGAAGGGAAAACATGGAAATTAACGGCAGACCACCCGCCATCAGATAAACTGGCAAATGCAGATGCCGGCCTGTCCGTTGTTGAGCAGCCACTTCCTCAGGGTGTGTTCAATTTGTCTTTGGGTATGCCCCAGGTGTATGAGACCACCTATACATTTTTCTTTGACCAGGGTTATATACCGGATTCACAGGATCATGGTTACGCTTTCAGCGGCTATGTTTACCAGATGGTTACCGCCGGAGGTGAGGACATTATAAATGCCGGCGGTGCAGATTTCGGACTCTGTGTTGCCTCATACACGGCTGATGATGATCTTACATTTACATATGTCGAAGAGGAAAACTTTGCTGTTCCGTCAGTTTATGGATCTGGCGGAGAAGTAACATTTAGTGGTGTCAGTACACTTGATTTCTCAGGCAATGGATTTGTGGGATTCAATGATTTTCAAAGCAAGGTTATTTTAAACAGTATAAGCGATAATGCTATGCAGCTTACTATGTTTATGGCAGCCTCGCCCGATCATCTTCCGATGAATACTCATGCACTTGTGCTGACATTTGAAGCTGTAAGGTGATGTTTGAATTACAATCATGGGAAAAAACAAATCAGCCTCCGATAATTTTGTTGACTTTTCGTTAAGAAAGTCGCGTAGCGCCTTTTTAGCCTGCATTATTTACAAACGAACGGAGCGAAGTTTGTGAATGCGGGATGGTTTGTGGGGTGGATGCAGGCCCGCCTGCGCTAGCTTCGGTGGGCAGGCAACCCCGCATTAGAAAAACCAGCTTTTTGCAAAAAAAATGAAGCAAAAAGCTAGGTTTTTCAATAGCGTCAGAATTATTCTTGAATAATTCGGGTTAGATTTTTAAATAAAATTTAATAATAAAATATGAAAGATATGAAACTCTATCGATTAGAATATTTGTTTGTTTTGTTAACCTCCTTCTTGTTGCTTACTTCTACCATTTCTTCTTGTATTCGCCCCGACGATAAGTCAGAAGAAAAGGAAAATTCGAAGAAGACTTGGGCAAAGAAACTTAGTTATCCACCAGGTAAAAAGGTGCTTGTTCTTCATGCGGATGACGCCGGTATGTGCAATGAAGCCAACGAAGCCATCAAAGAAATGCTTGAAAAGGATTGGATACAGTCCACTGCTGTTATGATGCCTTGCCCTGCCGCCGAACCAATGATCCGCTGGGCCAAAGATCATCCGGGGGAAGATGTTGGATTGCATCTGACGCACACAAGTGAATGGGAAACCTGGCGGTGGGGATCGGTAAGTGATCCGGATGAAGTGCCCGGACTGATTGATCCTGAGGGGAAATTATGGGATAACGTGCCTCAGGTTGTTGAGCATGCCACTGCAGAAGAGGTGGAAAAGGAGATCCGTGCACAGATCGAAAAAGCCATTGAACTGGGTTATAAGCCTGATCATATTGATACCCATATGGGGACTCTTTATGCCACCCCTGAATATGTGAAGGCTTTTTTCAGTGTAGCTGAAGAATACGGAATACCAGCCAATGTCATTGATCTTTCCGATCCCCGGGTTGCAGATAAATACAGAGAGCAAGGATATCCAATCAATGAGGAGGTGATTCAGCTTGTTAAAAACTATTCAATGCCCAAAGTGGACAATTTTACCAGCGTCCCAAAAGGCTCAACTTATGAAGAAAAAGTTGCCAACTTTAAGGAGTTGGTCAGGAATCTCAGGCCCGGATTGACGGAAATCATTTTTCACCCGTCAGTACAATCCGAAAATCTGAAGAATATCACGGGTTCCTGGCAGCAGAGGGTATGGGAGAAGGAGATGTTTGGTGATCCTGAACTTCAAGATTTTTTTAAGCAGCAGGGGATTATTTTCGCAAATTGGAAGGAAATTATGAAAAGGTTCCGGGAACGTAAGAATAATCATTCATAAATCTGATAATACAACAAGAGGTCATTATTTAATATTTTCAATCTATGAAAACCTCAGCTAAAGAAAGACTCTTTTCACTGGATGCACTCCGTGGTTTTGACATGTTTTGGATTGTTGGAGGTGATATGCTTTTTCGCTCCCTCGGAAAGTTTACTGACTGGCAGTGGGCCGATTGGTGGGCTAATCAGCTTTATCACGTGGAATGGGAAGGATTTCATGCTTATGATCTCATCTTTCCCCTTTTCATGTTCATTGCCGGTGCCGCTATACCTTATGCCCTAACGGGAAAGTTTGAGAAGGGAGTTCCAATATCCGCCCTTCACCGGAAAGTAATTAAACGTGCTGTTATTTTGGT
>JAGXLC010000172.1 GCA_018334875.1 Bacteroidales bacterium
AAGCCTCATAATAAATCATGGAGACCATTGATTTGACCTGTTTCCAGTCCGGTTCTTCCAGACTCATAATGTTTTTGGCCAGCCCCATGATCGAAGAAAAAGGATTAATGATCTCATTGGTGATATTGGAGATGAAATGAGATTTGAGGGATTCAGAGTCCTCCAGCTTTTTATTCACCTCTTTCAGTTCATCGTAGAGTTTCTGTATCTGTTCAAGAGACTTTTTGTTCTGGTCAAATCGTTCTTTGAGTTCGTCCATCAACTCCTGGTCGGTTAATTCGCTCATATTGCAATTAATTTTATATACGTTGAAATATAGTGGGTTTAATCTGTTCCAGAGGGACATCCATTCCCATAATGGATTCCGAATGTCCGATGAAAAAATAACCACCCCTTCTTAATTTTCCGGTCAATTTATTGATCACTGATTCCTGTGTATCCCTGTTAAAGTATATCAGTGTATTGCGACAAAATATCACATCAAATGTATCATTCAGATCATATCTTGAATCCATCAGATTCATCCTTTTGAAACGCGCTTTATTTCTTAATTCAGGCACGATCCGTACCAGCTTTTTACTTCTGTCCTTGCTTTTGAGAAAATATTTTTTCTTCAGATCAATGGGAATATTGTCTATCTTCTCTTCCTTATAGATGGCATCAACAGCCTTTCTGAGAATGTCCGTCGAGATATCCGTACCAAAAATGGAATAATCCAGACCTGAATGATTCTTCTTGAACTCCTCCATAGTAATTGCAATGGTATAAACTTCTTCACCGCTTGAACAACCGGCGCTCCATACTTTCAGGGGTCTCCGTAATGAAAATTGACTGATATATTCAGGCAAGAGATTTTTTTCCAGGAATTCAAAATGAACGGGTTCCCGGAAAAAATCCGTTTTGTTGGTGCTGACCACATCCAGCATATGAATGAGTTCATTTTGTATCCCGTCCTCAGTGAACACATAATCAACGTATTCCTTAAAATCATTCATGTTTAAATACCGAAGCCGCTTTTGAAGCCGGCTTTGCAGCATCACCTTTTTGGCATCAGGCATCTTAATGCCTGCATGCTCTGTAATGAAACGGCTGAGTTTTTTGAAATCCTCATTGGTCATTTTTGTACTGTGAACGGCATTAAAATTCTTCTTTTCCATATTAGTACTGTTCAAAATCATTGTCTTCACCGTTTCCACCCTTGCCATTATCATTCAGGTTCAAATTGTAACCCTGCTTATTATTTTGACTGTAAGATACATTTCCATTTCCCTGGCCGTTTCCACTGCCAGCTCCTTCACTGCTATCACCATGCTCATTTCCGGATTTTTCATTACCAGACTGGACCTGAGTGGATTTTGCAGCATAAGTCTGGCTTGTCGGTGTCTTTGAAGCAAACATTTCTTCGGTAAAAAAAGATTGAAACATGATACAATATTTTGCGGCTATTCAGCCTCATGCTTTTCATTCACCGCTTCCTGAGGACTTTCATCCGCCGGCTGCTGCTGACGGCCCCTTTCTGTGGATGCCTGCACATCTTCAATCTCTTCTGCAGAAAAGACCTTATCCATATCAAGGATCATAATGAATTTATCCTCTATTTTGGCCATCCCATAAATGAACTCGGATTTAATACGGTTGCCTATGGTGGGAGGTGGCTGAATCTGATCTTTTTCAATTTCCAACACCTCCTGAACGGAATCCACAATCGTTCCGACCTGAACATTTTCCCCGCCAACTTCTACCTCCATAACAACGATACAGGTGTTGGCTGTATATTCAGCAGCACTCATTCCAAACTTAAGGCGGGTATCAATCACAGGCAGTACCTGACCCCGCAAATTGATCACTCCTTTCATATAACCAGGTGTTTTAGGTATCTGGGTAATTTTGGTCATTTCCATGATACTCAAAACCCTGCTCACATGTGCGGCAAATTCTTCTTCGCCCAGTTTAAAGGTTAAATAGGATGTAATTTGTTCCAGTTCTTCTTTATTCATCTTTCATGCCTAATTTTATTCAACAATTGAATTCCGGTCTTCCTGATAAGAAGAAAATTTCTCAATCATTTTATTGGTATCCATCACGAGGGCCACTGTGCCATCGCCCAGGATGGTTGCTCCTGAGATCATCTCCTGTTCTTTGTACATCTTACCCATAGACTTCAGAACGGCCTGATATTCTCCAATCACGTTATCCACTACCAGACCCACCCGGGTCTCTTCATACCGGACCGCCACAATCTCTTCGGTTTCATTTTCCGACTCGGGAAGATGAAATTCCTCCCTCAGATTGAAGAACGGAGTCCGTTCGCCATCCAGCACAATAAGGTTGTTAAAATGATCCACTACCTCACTGTGTTTGACGGCATAAATTTTATCCACAGCAGATAAGGGAATGACATATTTGCTCTCAGCGATCTGCACAAGCAATCCGTCAACAATGGAAAGGGTCAGGGGCAATTTAACAGTGATTGTGGTACCTGTACCAGGTTCAGAATCTATTTCCACTTCTCCCCTGATCTCACCCAGGTTCCTTTTAACCACATCCATGCCGACGCCTCTTCCGGAAACATCTGTTATATTTTCTGCAGTGGAAAAACCCGGATGGAAAGTCAGATCAAAGATCTCCTTTCTGGACAAGGAAGCCTCAGGAGAGATCAGATTTCTTTCAACAGCCTTCTTTCGGATCTTTTCCGGGTCTATACCTTTGCCATCGTCATGTACCTGTATATGCACGCTGGCTCCTGAGTAAAATGCCTTGAAGGTTATCTTTCCTTCCTCCGGCTTTCCTGCTTTGCTGCGCTCCTCAGGTGTTTCAATCCCATGATCTATACAGTTTCTTATGATATGGAGCAGGGGATCGGTAAGTTTTTCGATGATGTTCTTATCCAGTTCGGTATCGGTGCCTTCTGCTGTAAAGTTCACCTTTTTATTGAGACTGCCGGAAAGATCTCTGACTAACCGCTGAAAACGGGTCAGCATGGTTTCCACGGGTACAAGGGCCACATCAAAGGCATTGTCACGCAACTGTCGGGTCAGTTTCTGCACATTCTCGGCGATTCCTTCCAGCTCACTGTCTTTCAGTTGTTCGGCACGAAGGCTCAATCTTGCCTGTGTGGTAACCAGCTCACTGACCAGGTTCATCATATGGTCAATTTTCTCGGACTCAACACGAATGCTTGAAATGGTGCTTTCCTTGCTTCCACTTCCTTTGGCAGGCCGGTTATCAGCCACTTCAGCAGAATCTTCTTTCGCGGTAAGGCCGTCTACCATGTCCCTGAAACCCTCGAATCCCAAATCTTTCTCACCACTTGCCTGCTGTTCCAATTGCTCCAGAAAACTGCTGTTATTGAAAAGATTGGTGTTGCTTAGCAGATGCACATTGATCTCAGCCTGCTCCTGAACAAAAATGAACACATCGTGAATGGCATTTTCATCCTCCTGCGTAGCCAGGATGACCTCCCAGTAAGTGTAGCACTTTACCGGTTCCATCTCATGAAGCACAGGAATACGATGCAGATAAGGTATGATCTTGCACTGACCTAATGAATTCAACTCGTCCAAAAGGAAAAGCGGATTGGTGCCATCATCAAAAATATTTTCCGCGGGATCAAAATAGATGTAATAAGTTTTTGAATCATCTCCGCTATCACCGGATGAACTGTCTGAAACACCCTCTCCTGCGTCAGCGGTATTTTCCTCCCCGAGGAATTTCATCACCTGAACGGTAAGGTTTTTATGAGTGGTTTCGGTATCAGGGGAAAGCTCGTCTTTCTCCTTCAAAAGGACTTTCAGATGATCTACTGCCTGCAGTGTAATATCCAGTAAACCTTGATTCACCTGTAAATGGCCTTCCCGGATATTGTCCCACAAATTTTCCAGATGATGAGTGAAATCACTCAGTTTGGTAAAACCAAACATGGATCCCCCACCTTTCAACGAATGCATTGACCGAAAAACCCGCTCAACAAGATCGGTTGAACCGGGATCATTCTCCAGTTTCAAAAGGGCGTCTTCCAGGTTCGAAATGTTATCCGTAGCCTCTTCTATAAACTTTTCTGTGAATTTTTCCATTATCTCATAACTTTTTTGAGTGCAGCCAATAATTTAGCTGGAACAAATGGTTTAACAATCCATCCCGTTGCCCCTGCCTCCTTGGCTTCCTGTTTCTTGGATGCCTGAGATTCAGTGGTCAGGAACAATATCGGGATGCGTTGATATTGTTCCTTTTTACGTACTTCCTTAATGAATTCAATCCCATCCATTTCGGGCATATGAAGATCAGTAATCACCAGGTCAATCGGATCTCCGTTGAAATGCTTCAGAGCATCCGTACCGTCATTACCGAGCTTAACATTATACCCCTCATTCTCGAGCGTAAAGGAAACTACTTCCCTTATGCTCTCAGAATCATCAACTACCAGGATATTTTTACCCATAATTTTATAGATATTTTAAGTTTGCAAAATAGGATCAAATCCGGTATTTTCAACCAAATCCCTGGTTTCATCCGTTAATTCGGCTGAAACAGATATGGTTTTTCCGTATGCTTCGGCCGTTTTCCTCAGGGATTCTATAAGCTGAATGAAGCTGAGATCAATGTTTTCAACCTCTTTAATATGCACATCCAGCTCATTGTACTTTTCAATGGCCTCCAGAAAATTGTCTTTGATCTCTAAAATGGTGTAGATCGTCAGTTCCTTTCTGATGGTCATTTCAGCCTTTTCCGCTCCTTCTTCTTCGTAAGGAGTAATGGTAACATGTTTACTTGTTTTCATTGGTACAAATATTTATTTATTAATTAATAGTTAATTAGTGTTTGTCCATAAAGTCAAAGAAATTTGAAAGAGTCTCGTCTAGAATGTTCGCTGGCAAGGCTTGCGAGTTTTGAATGCCAGTGTAGAGACGTACGGCCGTACGTCTCTACCAGATGTAATCGACTGACATGAAAAACGAGCGTAACGCAGCCAGCGGATATTATAGACAGACTCTAATTAAAACAGCTCCAGATCCCCGCCTTCATCGTCAGATTCTCCCCCTCCATTCTCCATATCTACATTTCCACCATCGGTGACCTGTTCATGTATATCAAATTCTGTATTCATGGTATAATATTGCTTAAGCCGCTCCAGGTTCTCCTTCCTGCTTGCCACATCCTCTTCAGAATTGCTCTTCAGATTGAAGTTAAGCGCATTCAGCTCATCGACAATCGCTTCAATCTCCTTTTCAAAATATTCATAATACTGTATCTGGTTCACCGAGTGCTGAACGTCTTTGAATACCTTATCGCTCAATTCATTATTTTCTTTCAGCTTACCGACGATCTTCGACTCCATTTCACTAAGGTTGTTCATATAATGGCTGATCTTCTCCGGAAAATCCTCACATTCGGTTTCGCCGGCATGCGACATGGAACCGATCACCTCCCGGTTGAGATGTTCCCTGTGCTTTTTATATTCTTCAAAGAGACCCGCCATAATTTTACCATTGCCTTTCAGGTCTTCGAATACCTGAATCATCTGCCTGATGATATTCGCATTGCCTTCATCTTCTTCATGCTGCCAGGAAGGATCTTTCAGCTTACCCTCCAAATCATCCATCAAAGGTTGGATACGGGAGTACCGTTGAAGAATCCGGTTAAGCAATTCAACGATCTCATCCACATTTTTTCTGAAATTGACATTAAACCGGCAAAAATGCTGGATTTGTTGTTCAGCTTTATTTAGATTGTTTTTCAGCGAATTGAAAAATACCTTCTGTTTATCGGAGTCAAAGGAGGTATAATCAGCGCACTGTTTGGAGACCAGTGTCATGTTTTCTCCGATTTCCAGGAATTTATCCGAAATTCTTTCTATAGCCGTCTGTTACTCTTTGTTGGTATGCATCAGTTGGGCAGCCTTTAGACCCGCTATATCCCGCAGGCGTATGAAATATTTCGCTTTTTCATTGAGGGTGGTTTTATCTTCAGATTCGAAATGCTCCAGCTCACCTGCCAATTCTTTATGGGTTCTCTGGATATGCTCCATCTTCTGTTTAATAATATCCTGATATTGCAGGCTGGTAATTATTTTGTTAATGCTTTCGGAGGTTGCATCCGTTTTCTCTTTGATTTCAGGAAGTTTTTGCTTTGCAGATTGATAATGTTGCGAATACACTTCAATCTCCTCTTTCAATAAATCCAGTATTTTATTGATATCCACTTTTTCTGCATTGAATTGATCGCTTAAAAGAAACTTGTCTTTAAGAAGCTGTTTCAGTCTGGCAAAAAGTTTTTCAATTTGAGTAACCTCTTCCCTGAGTGCTTCACAAGTCTCCTGTACATAGGGAGAACTGTATTCCTCAGAAAAGGTCGCTCCCAGTTCCAGATTTGACTCCAGGAATTTAAGGCTTGTAAGATTCTGCTTGAAATTCTTTATCGGGAAAAAGCTTTGACGCAGTTTGGAAAGCAAAGGATTGATCAACTCGCTTACCAGCTCAAAATGAGAGTTAAACAGCTCACTTTGTGACTTTAAACGCTTGTAAAACTTATCGATGTCCTTGATCAATTCATTATTCTCATGGCCTGTGATATAATCAAAAAGATAAGAAGCGTTTTCAGAAATCTGATTGGCCTGTTTGTGGAATTTTTTAAAATCTCTGTTTAATCTTAAAAAATCCTCGGATGAAACCTGATGCAGGGAAACGATTTTTTTATCAATCTCAGAAAAGAGATCTGATATCTCTTGAATGGAGTAAGTTTCCAGCAGGGAATGTAAATTGATATTTTCTTGTTGGTTATCGGACATGATTTATTAGTTAATGATTTTATTTACTGTGTTTAATAGAGAAGGAATGTTAACGGGTTTGTCAATGATCTCCAAGGCCCCCAATTCCTTAGCCTTCCTGTAATATTCCTCATTGGAGTAAGCTGTAACCACCACAACAGGAGTGGTTAATTTATCCGATCCGTTGCTCAGCCGCTTCAGAAAATCAAATCCATCCAGATCAGGCATTAACAGATCGAGCAATATCAGATCAGGCTGGCTATACCTGATATATTCCACTGCCTTTATAGGATCATCCATCAAAACCACATGATAACCCGCATCTTCCAATACCGCCTGCAATAAAATCAGATTGGTTTCAGAATCATCCACCACCATTATTTCTTTCCTTCTCAAACTCATTATCTTTGTACTATGAAATTCTTTTTATATATTGCATACTTTATAACTTCAAACAAATGTACGGATCATTGGAGGCTAAAGTGACAGATATTCAAATGATTTGAATTAGTATATAAGGTGATTTATATCCTACATACAAGGTGACATAAATCACCTATTTGATGTAAACAACTCATTTTTAATCCCATTAAATAAAAAGGACGGTTTAATGAAAGACCAAAACCACATTGACCATACAACACGGGAAAGCAATAACATCGTGATCCCTTTTGAGGAGATGCTCGATGCAAAGGAAATTGAGCAAATAAAAAGCCAAAGCAACGTAGTGAATTACCATAAGAATGATGTAATTTTCAAACAGGATACACGCACTTCCCATGTAATGTACATCTTATCGGGTCTCATTAAAATTTACAGAGAAAGCAGGAACAACAAGACCAAAATCATAAAACTCGGAATCCCGGGAGAATTTCTGGGTCTGAATTCGGTTTTCGGAGAGGAAACTTTCAGTTACTCTGCCGCAGCAGTGGAAAACACCACGGTCTATATCATCGACAGAGAGGTATTCGAATCACTGGTGCGTAACAACGGAGCATATTCCCACGAAATTTTGAAAACAATTACCTCCGAAAACCTGAAAATATTCAAAAGGCTGGTCAGCCAGTCACAAAAGCAGCTCCCCGGAAGAATAGCAGACATTATCGTATATTTTGCCGAAAAAATCTACGATTCCAATCAGTTCTCTTTCCCTTTAACACGTATGGAACTGGCTGAGCTGGCAGGAACTACAAAAGAAAGCCTGATCCGCACACTTACCGAATTCAAACACGATAAGATTATTGAACTGGAAGGCAAACATGTCAACATTAAAAGTTACGACATTATTAAAACATTAAGCAGACTCGGATAAGCAAATTATATGACTAAAAAGAATTTCAATCTACTTATTGTTGACGACATCATCATGAACCGGATGCTCCTTAAAGAGATCACCCTGGAATTTGCCTCTAATGTAATGGAAGCGGAAAACGGAGAAAGGGCCATACAGATAATCAGAGACCAAAAGGTGGATCTGATCTTCATGGATATTGAAATGCCGGTAATGAACGGGCTGGAAACCACCCGATATATCCGTAATGAGATGGAACATCCCTCCTGCGAAATCCCCATTGTGGCATTAACTGCCTATAATCCAGCCGATTTCTTCGCCGACTATAAAAAAGAAGGTTTCAATGAACTGCTCACCAAACCCTATTCTATACAAAAAGT
>JAGXLC010000173.1 GCA_018334875.1 Bacteroidales bacterium
GATCCCGCCTTTGCAAAAAGCCAGACACTTATATGGCCGGTACATCAGTTATTCAATGGTCTGGTACAGATGGATACCGCCCTGAATGTTCGTCCCTGCATTTCCAAACAATGGGATATATCTGCCGACGGAAAGACCTATACTTTTCACCTGAGAAATGATGTGTACTTTCATGACCATCCGCTTTTTCCAAACGGAGAGGGCCGTCAGGTAAAGGCTTCGGATTTTGTATACAGCCTTAAAAGGATATACGATCCGGGAACAGCCTCACCGGGTGCATGGATATTTAACTATCTGGACAAAGAAAAAGGCCCGCAGGCCATCAACGACTCCACACTTAAAATCCATCTGCAAAGACCGTTCCCTGCATTTCTCGGATTATTAACCATGCAATACTGCTCCGTTGTACCGAAAGAGATCGTTGAGCATTACGGAGATGAATTCGGGAGGCATCCGATAGGGACCGGAGCTTTTCGTTTCAAAATGTGGAAGGAAGGAGAAAAACTGATATTCTTGAAAAACTCCGATTACTTTGAGAAAGATGAGCAAGGGAAACGCCTGCCTTATCTCGATGCCGTTTCTATAACCTTCATCAGCGACAAACAATCGGAATTTTTAGAATTCATCAAAGGGGAACTGGACTTTTTGTCGGGGCTTAGTCCTGCTAACAAAAATGAGCTGCTCACCCGGACGGGACAATTAAACCCCAAGTATGAAGGGGAAATTAAAATGTACACACAGCCTTATCTGAACACTGAATACCTGGGTTTTCTGGTGGACGATTCCATGGAAACGGTACAAAACAGCCCCGTTTCCGATAAACTGGTAAGAAAAGCCATCAACTATGGTTTTGACAGAACAAAAATGATGAAATACCTTCGGAACAATATCGGCACACCGGCCAACAACGGATTTATCCCCAAAGGACTGCCCGCCTTCTCCAAAGACTCCATAAAGGGATACACTTACAACCCGGATAAAGCCCGAAGTCTTTTGAAAAAAGCAGGACATCCGCAGGGAGAAGGGCTAAGCTCCATCAAACTCACCACTACCGATGACTACAGAGATTTATGCGAATTCATTCAGCATCAGCTCTCGGAAATCGGGATCAAGATCAATATAGAAGTCAGCACCGGCGCGACCTTCAGGGATATGGTAGCCAATTCAAAATTATTGTTTTTCAGAGGCTCCTGGATAGCCGATTATCCTGATGCGGAAAATTATATGGCCCTGTTCTACAGTGAAAATTTTAGTCCCGGCGGACCCAACTATACCCATTATGAAAACCCGGAGTACGATAGTTTGTATGAGCAAGCGCTAAACACAATGGATGCAAAAAAAAGGCAGCGGTATTATCGCCAGATGGATCGCATGATCATCGAAGACGCTCCTATTGTACCGTTGTATTACGACCAGGTGGTACGGTTTACCCGCACCAACATAAAGGGGCTGGGAAACAATCCCATGAATTTACTGGTATTAAAACATGTTAAAAAAGAAAAACAATGAAGCTCATAGTCGACAGTGGTTCTACAAGAGCCGACTGGTGTATTGTTTCTGACACCAACATACAGACCGTCCAGACCAGGGGAATGAATCCTTTCTTCGTTACTCCGGTGATAATAGAAAAAGCAATCAGAAATCAAGGTCTGTTGCGAAAACATCATGATCAATTCAGTTCAGTGTATTTCTATGGGGCCGGCTGCGGAAGTGAAAAGAATGACGAATTGATCCGTTACACGCTGCAAAAAATCTTCCCAAACGCTACAATCTCGGTGTACACAGATCTGCTGGGTGCAGCAAGGGGATTATTTCACAATGAGGAAGGAATTGCCTGCATTCTGGGTACCGGGTCTAACTCCGGTTACTTCGACGGGCAGCAAATTACGCATAAGATTCCTTCATTGGGATACATTCTTGGAGATGAAGGAAGCGGGAACCACCTCGGGAAAAAACTGCTCAAAAGCTACTTTTTTCATCACCTTCCCGGGGATCTGACCCAAAAGTTCAATGAAAAATATGGGGCCAAATCCGGAGGGCTGCTGCAGAAACTTTACATGGCCGAGTTTCCCAACATCCATTTATCAGAGTATTCACATTTCGTTATTGAACATCAAAACCATCCTTATATAAAAGATATGACAAGCCAAACATTTGAAGAATTTCTTCAGATGCTCAGATCATATTATGCTCCCTCCTGTTTAGAAAAACCCATAAGGTTCACGGGATCCATTGCCTGGTTTTTTAAAGACATCTTACAAACCAAGGCTTCTGAAAAAGATCTCATTGTTGACAAAATTGAGCAATCTCCCTTGAAAGGACTGAGGGACTTCCACAAAACCTGATATATGCTATGTGGTTCAAAAAAAGTTAAATTGTTTATTTTTGAGAACGAGACCTATCATCAGGTTATGAGTAATTTGTTTGCAGGCTAAAGCTGCGGTAAGGATTATGGAGGAACCAAAATAAACAATTCGTTGTTCCCGGGCCATTAAAAAGTTAGCTTATATGATCTCTTTGGTTTCCAAAGCTTTTATAATGATATCCACCATCTCATCGAACTCAAAACTTTTGGTATTAAATAGCAAATCAAAAAAAGTATCATCTACCTCTTTCCCCGCCAGGTTGTTTCGTAGCTCAGCCCGTTTCTTGTCGATATCAAGAACATACTCTCTAGCCTTTTTTTCAGTTAGATTAAAACGCTTCCGGATCACTTCGGTACGCCATTCAATGGGCGCTATCAATCTTACATGAAGGGATCTCGGTAAATCTTTGGTAATAACGGCACCACATCGTCCGAGGATAACGCTGTTTCCTTCCATGCCAATGGTATAGATCACCTTTTTTATGGTGTTTCTTATTTTCCGGTCGCTTTTATAGTATTTACTGGACAGGGAGCCAAGTATCTCATCGATGGCGCTCCTTTTTTCATATTTAAAAACATATTCAATCTGGGAAGGATGCAGTTCAAGCTCTTTGGCAGATTCGTCCAGGATCTCCTTAGTTACTACCCGCCACGTGCCTTTACTTTGATCGCCTTTTTTTTCCTGATTCAATTTCTGATTCAGTTTATCGGCCAGAAACTTACCTGAGCAACCGAAATCCCGGGATATAGTAACTACAGGACCGGGTTGTCCAAAATCCTCATCCCGTTTCTTCTCCTTGTGCCTTTCTTCTAAGTATTGCTGTAAAATATTCATAATTAGTACATTTATATGTAAGCATCTTGTCCAAGATAATATTTTTTTCTCAATTTCACAACACCAACATATATCCCCTGAAAAATTCGCCGGCGAAGATGCTGGTCTAATGCTATCACTTCTAAAAATTTTGTTTTTTTAGCAAAGTTTTGCTGCAATTTAAATTCTAAAATTTGGTAGGCCTTGTCTTTAAGCCGATCTTAAAAGTAAAGTAACTTGCCTCAAATAAATCTTACCTTACAATCTTCCTCCGGATATCCCCCCATATCCGGAGGCTCTTCCAATGGCTCTGTTCCCGTAGCGTTTCCTTATCATATCCATGGCTTGGTACAGGCTCACCACCTCTGTGGTATCTTCAAACAGATTCAACTGTTGTGTGCCCCGGATAAGCCTGCTGAATTTCACACCCAGCAGGCGGATTTGCATACGACGGGTGTACAATTTTCTGAAAAGCTCTCTGGCTGTGGGTATCAACTCGTGATCAAAAGCAGAATAAGCAATCCGTTTTTGCAGGGTGTGGGTATCATAGTTAGAATATCTGATCTTAACCGTAACACAGGAAGTCAGCTTTTTCTCCCGGCGCAGTTGAAAAGCCAGCTTTTCCAACATAGAGACCAACAAGCTATTCATCATCCGGATATCCGTGGTATCCTTTTCAAACGTGCGTTCAGTGCCAACCGACTGCCTTTCTGAATAAGGCTGCACCGGCGTGTTATCAATTCCATTGGCTTTTTTCCAAAGTATCACGCCGTTTTTTCCAAGCACATGCTCCAGCATTTCAACGGGTACCCCGCTCAATGTTCTGATCCGGCTAATCCCCATCGAACGGAGAAGATGATACGTTTTGTTGCCTATCATCGGAATTTTCCTGATCGAAAGAGGGTGTAAGAAAGGCTTGATGAAGGAGTCGGGTACATACAACGCTCCGTCAGGCTTGGCCTCTCCTGTTGCAATCTTCGAAACGGTCTTGTTCCGGGACAATCCAAAAGAAACAGGTAAACCGGTGTGTTTAACAATCTCCTTCTTCAGCTTTCCGGCCCATTTCCAGGTGCCAAAAAACCGTTCCATACCAGTCAGATCAATATAGTGTTCATCTATGGAAGCCTTCTCATAGAAGGGGGCATTTTCATGAATAATATCGGTTACCATGTCCGAATAACGGCTGTAAAGATCCATATCTCCCCGAACAATCACCGCATCTCCGCAAAGCTGACGGGCCATACGCATAGGCATGGCGGAATGAACACCAAACCGCCGGGCTTCGTAGCTACAACTGGCCACAACCCCCCGGTCGGAAAGCCCACCAATAATCACAGGTTTACCAGCCAGTTTGCTGTTTCTGAGCCTTTCTACCGACACAAAAAACGAATCCAGATCCAAATGCACTATATTCCGTTCCATTTTTCTCCTATTTATTTGTGATTGTAAATAATTTGCCTTAATTTTGATTAGTTTTTAGTCAAAATTTCGACTATAATTTAATCAAATATTAAAAAAAATCAAAGTCCTTATTGGATAAAACCACAAAACACTGAATATCATGAATTTTAGTAAGAACATCCGGTTGCTGAGAAAACGCAAAAAAAGAACCCAGGATGACGTAGCCAGGGCTTTAAACATAAAGCGATCCACGCTAAGTGGTTATGAAAACGAAGTGGCACAGCCCGGCATAGAGGCTTTAATCGCATTTTCAGAGTATTTTAATGTGGCAGTGGACACCCTGATCAAGGTGGACTTGTCCGGGCTAACCGAAAAACAACTCACTCAACTGGAGAAGGGATATGATGTATATCTGAAGGGGAGCAGTCTAAGGGTACTGGCTACAACAGTAGACCAAGACAATAACGAAAACATCGAGCTGGTTAACGAAAGGGCAAAAGCCGGTTACCAAAGGGGATTTGCCGATCCGGAGTTCATCCGTAAGCTGCCTACCTTTCAACTGCCTTTCTTACCCAAAGAAAAGAAATTCAGGACATTTCAAATAAGCGGTGAGTCTATGCTTCCGATACCCGATGGTTCATGGGTAACGGGAGAATTCATACAGGATTGGCTATCCATAAATAACGGAGAAGCATGCATCATCCTTACACTGAATGAAGGCGTCGTATTCAAAATCGTGGAAAACCGGCTGAAGCAAGAGAGAAAACTCATAGTGCATTCACTCAATCCTGCCTATACATCCTATGAGATCCCGGCTGAGGAAATCAAGGAAATATGGCGATTCCGGCATTACATCAGTCCTGAATTGCCCGAACCGGGAATCCCCAGCAGCCAGATCATTCAGCGAATAACCCAATTACAAAAAGAAATAGCCAGGCTTAAAGGAAGCGAATGAGTTTTTTAGTACCTCACCGGTCAAATTCTTGCTTTTTTGGCAAAACTCGCCCGGTAATCATATATTCTTAAGTTCTCCCCCACCAAATAAAGCAATCCCCTTAATGATCAACAGGCCTTCATCCTCTTTTTCCCGGCTTTCCACCAAAGAACGCTTATCAGAAAAACCTCCGAATATGGAAGTCACCTCTACCTTCACATTCCAATGGTTGGGTACAATCAATGTGGATCCCCCAAAAAGGGTAAAAAGCTCAATAACGTTTTCGCCGGGTGCAAGCCGGGCATCCAACAGGTAAATTTGGGATCCTCCCAGGATGGAGGTAATTTGCCCACCTTTAAACGATTTGGAATTGATCTTACGCTCATTACCACCCAATATAGCCACCTCATCAATAAAATCCATACTGGAACCTGAGGTTTCCGGAGTCCCTCGCCTTCTGAAACTTCCAAGCGATTTAAACAAAATCAGCAGCCCGATGCCAATAAATACCACCGGCCAAAAAACTTCCCTGAAAGTATAAGGCAAACCGGTAATCCTCGGCAGCAAAAAGATCGCACCAATAATCAACAGTATCCATCCTGTTGTATTATTTGACTTACTGCTTAAAAAAATGATTCCCAAGACAACCAGGATCATTGGCCAACTGAATAAATCGTCGGCAAATTCAACGGAAAATATATTGAGGCTTCTGGCTATCATTGCTATGCCTATCAGCACCAATACAATTCCCAAAACAGACCTGCCCTGTAATTTCTTTTTTTCCATAGAATTAAAATATTAAATTTTGAAATAGAGCATATAAAGATAGGATTTTTCCTCTCACAATGCCAATATCTTTTTGGAGAAAAAATTACAAATCTTTTCAAACCGGGAGCAATTACAATTGGCGACTGGTTATCATTCAGTTATAAGACCATTAGAAAATCAATCGGAATCCTCATCTATTCTGAGATCTTCCTGAATTTTCAGTCGGTTGGGCCTTTCAAAATAAAAAAACACCAGCACTGCTACCAGAAGTATCAGGATCATCGGATCGCCCGAAAAGAAGAAAACAAGAAGGGTTAGTATTGAAAGTACCAAAAAGATAACGGCTTTCATTCTGAAATAACCCATATAGGAAGATATCCGCTCACTCAGAGGAACGGAAGCAGGAATTCTCTTTATTCTTTGTCTCAGGTGGGATACCCCGAAAGGAACGGCCAGCAGAAAAAGCAGGATAACCACAGATTTGGCCATCAATGCATATCTTTCGGACAATTCTATGCTTCCCGGAGCGATATATTTAAGCACAAACATTACCAGTGTAATGGCCAGGATGGAGGCGATGCTTTTTCTGTAAATATTTCTCAGTCTGCTGATTTGATTGGTGAGTAATTCGCTCATACATATTTTGCATTAAATGGGCTCAACACTGATTTTCCTAAGCCAGCCCTCACTCCCGTCGGAAAGCCTGATCTTGTGCCATTCCCCCATGTTATCCTCAATTAATACCTTTGTGCCTTCGTGTAATACAAACAAATCCGTACCACTCTCCGCCGGAGAGCTCTTCACGGTTACTTTTGGAGCAAACACGATGGCCTGGTCATGATTTACCACTTCCTGCTTCTGCTGGGAAGCAAATACAAAAGAGGCTATTGCAATGGCCAAAGCCAGCAGACCAATCCAAAAACCTGATTTCTTCAGTCCCATTCTCATACTGTAGAGATAAACGGAAAACAGCGCCAAAAATACAATAAATGCCACCATACTGATGATTGCCCATATATCGGAAGGAAAAAGATTGATCCACTGATTGATCCACCGGGTGATAAAAAAATCGGGTATATTTTCAATTCTATCGGTTATCTGCGACCTTGCCATTTCCAGATTATGCTGTATATCTTCGTTGCCAGGATCTCGCACCCGGGCCCTTTCATAATTCAATATAGCGGGTGCCAACTGATTGGTCTTATAGTAAGCATTACCCAGATTATAATAGATCCCCGGGGATTCATAGCCCTGATCCAACACCTGTTTATAGGCATTTATGGCTTCCCCGTATTGTCCCTCCGAATAAAGTTTATTTGCTGAATCCACCAGGGTCGCAGGTTTCTGAGCTTCCACTCCTGCAGTAATACAAACAATCAACGATAAAATCGGTAATATCTTCTTCATAGTGATTCAACCTATCTTTTCAAAAATCCTGTTATTTGAGTTTTTGTTGTAACCGGCTGATTATTGAAATGGAATGATTGTATAATTCATCCATTTGTTCTACACCTCTTGAAGGAGCATAGCGTGCGAACTCACAATTATCTATAAGCTCAATAAACTGATCTGTTAAATTTTCCGGAATATGCTTCTGCAACAGTATTTCTTTTGCTTTATCCCTGGAGAGTTCGGCCAATGAAATACCAAGCTTATCACTCAGGTAGCCCCACAATGCCCTAAGGGTCTCTTCGTAAAACTTGTCCTCTTCTCCGGCTTTCAGATATTTTAAGGCTACTTTCAGCCGACGGCGGGCATACTTATTGGCTTTCCTGTTTTTCATCATGGCCACATCGGCACTCTCTTTAATCTTCCTCCTTCTAACAAAAAAGACAACAAAAAAGACAGCAATGCCTCCTGCATAAACTGCATAGAATTTCGAGGAACCGAACAAATATTCTCCTTTCTTTCTGTAATCAAAATTTTTGGTTTGGATATATCTTATGTCGCTGCCGATTATATTAACATCCTGTTTGGGACGGGTTGCTCTGACGCCAGTTGTAGTATCCCCTTCCCCTTTGGCCACATTCAACGTCAGTGGCTGAGTTTGCATTGTACGGAAATTTCCGGTACCGGGATCAAAATAAGCCATGGCAATGGAAGGAATGCGATAATCTCCGGCATGTCGGGGAATAACAAGATACTCTAT